>JBDSDS010000266.1:0-6139 GCA_039920445.1 Chloroflexia bacterium | reverse complement strand
CTCGAAAGCATCCTGGCTTACTTCTCGCCGCTTGAGCCTGTGCTTGTAGAACTGGCGGAAGCACTTGGCATGGTGCTGGCCGAAGATATCAGCAGCGACATCGACCTCCCCCCGTTCGATAACTCTTCTATGGACGGCTATGCGGTCATCGCCGAGGATGTGGCAGGCGCGACTTCCGAGTCGCCTGTTCGGCTTCGCGTGGCGGGTTATTTACCTGCGGGCGCTGCCCCAGGTCCGGGTGACCGTGTGGAGCGTGGCGCTGCCTTCCGCATTATGACGGGCGCGCCAATCCCTCCGGGCGCGGATGCGGTCGTCCCGTTCGAGAGCACCGACCAGGGACGCTCTCTTGCCGCGCCAGGTTTGCAGCCGCAGGATTCCCGTGCCGCGCAAACCGCTGTGGGAGGCCATGTACTTATCTACAAGGGCGTAGGTCGAGGCGATTATGTGCGAAACATGGGTGAGGACGTGCGCCAGGGTGAAAGCGTTCTAAGAGCAGGCACTCTTATAAGGCCCGCTGAAATCGCGGTGCTGGCGGCTGTGGGGCGCAAGAGCGTTCAGGTCCATCGCCGTCCGCGTGTAGTGGTGCTCGCCACGGGCGATGAACTGGTAGATGTTGACCAGGTGCCTGGGCCGGGTCAAATACGTAACACCAACAACTATGCTGCTGCCGCTCAGCTTACCTCCTGGGGCGCTGTCGCATTCAACCTCGGCGTGGCCCGCGACGACCGCGACCACCTGACCGCCAGGCTAAACGAAGCCCTCGCCCTCAAGCCCGACCTGATTGTCACCTCGGCGGGTGTGTCGGTGGGTGACTACGATATAGTCAAGGAAGTCCTCATGTCGATGGGCAGCATCTCTATGTGGCGGGTGCGAGTGAAGCCAGGCAAGCCACTTGCCTGCGGGCGGCTGGGCGAGGCGGGAGTGCCGTTCCTCGGCCTGCCGGGCAATCCCGTGTCGAGCATGGTCAGCCTGGAGCTATTCGGGCGACCCGCCGTGATGAAGATGCTCGGCAAGATCCGCCTCCAACGGCCGATAATTATGGCACGCGCGCTTGAGCCTTTGGACAACCGGGGCGGGCGCACCCACTACATGCGTGGCATCGTCTCGCGGGAGGGTGACGAGTATGTTGCCCGGACAGCAGGCAAGCAGGAGTCGAACATCCTCACCGCTATGTCACGCGCCAATGCTTTGCTGATAGTTGATGAGTCTGTGTCGCTCGTCCAAGCAGGTGAGCCGGTGCGCGCCCTCATGCTCGATTGGCCGGAAGAGGTCTTTTAGGACATTCCTATCCTGCGCATGCGGTAATAGCCACCTCTGCCAGATCGATGTGGCTCTGAACCTGCCTCAGAGCTTCGGGCGATACTGCCTCCTCAAGCGTAGGGTTGACCGATATAAAGCGTTCCATCTCGCGGGCCATTTCTCTCAGCATTGCCAGTTGTTCGGCTGGGTGTGACGGCGGCGGAAGGGTGCTTTTTGTCCCGTAAAAGGGGGAGTCGTTGCCCTGGCCCGTTAGCTCGCTTATCTCTTCAAGAGTGTAGCGGAGCATATGGAGCAGGTTTACCGCTCCCCATGCGCGCCCCCGAGCTACGTATTTTGCCACTATGGGCACCATCATCCAGAAGTAGGCTGTCTGGTGTTTGGCCTTCTCAATACGTTCTTTCGGTGTTTGTGGAGGAGGTGGGGCTACCTTTGGTAATCCTACCCTGTCGAAGAGCAACCGTGCATCTATCGGCACATGGGCGTCTGATTGCCGCTGCCATGTCCAATCAACATGGCGCGAACCTGCGCTACCTTCGTACAAGACAGTCAGGAAGGCTCCACCTGCCGGGGCGTTCTGAGGCGCGTCGACTACCAGCAGGGGCTCGCCCAGCGCGGCAACATAATCGCGCCTTCCAGCGCATATTTCCTCGATATGGCTGTCGGCTACAACCACCCACAGGTCTATGTCGCTCCATTCGTCGGCTGTGCCCCTGCCGAGCGACCCATATAACCATGCGGCCACCACTCGTTCATCGCCTTTGAGTAAGGTTGCGGCTTCAAGTAAAAGAGCATCACGCTCGGCCCCAAGCGTCTTGAGGTGTTGTTTAGTAGACATAGTGTGACTCCTCTCCGGGCCTATAGGCTCGGCAATCTAAATTGCGAAAGGGGCATAAAAATGTCGCACTTTCGCAACTATCTATCGTGCAGAGATCACTTTAGTCTACAGGCATAATATTCCCTACGGCTCCTTCATGCCGACTACCATTTCGGTGTCGGTGGTCGTCACCGTTTCGATGGTGAATTCCGAGCCGTTGAAGCTGCCCTGGATCGATTCGTTTAGCTCAACGGCGAGCACCTCGTTATTCACCCTGTTGACCGCGTCGGTGATCGTCTTGTTGAGATCGAATGGGAGGAGACCGAGCGGCACATCGAAGTTACCAAGTTGGGGGTCGCCTACCATAGCGAGGGCAAGCTTGTCGTCTTTCACGCTCAGGTCGTTCATGACGACGGCATTGACGTCAAACTGAAGGAAGAAGGCATCAACTCTGAAGACGGGCCGCAAGTCCATGCGGTTGCCCTCCTGCAGATCGAGGGCTATAGAGGTCAGGGTAACACCCTCTATCCCGGTCGGGTAAGAGCCATTTACCCGGCCTGCAGCTTTGCGGTTCAGATAGCCTTCGTTGATCGCCACCGATACATCGGGCTGCCCTGTAAAACTTTGCACCACGCCCGGAACGCTGGTAACGGCCAGTATCGATAGCCCCAACGTGACCAGTATGCCGGAGATTGCGCCGATCAGCATACCGCTGATGAACCAGCGCAAGCGCACGCCGCGCATCTTCTTGCGATAAGTCCCATGCAACGAGTGCGAAGGGTCGTCTCTCGCCGCAACAGGAAGGGCACGCTGTAAAGGCTGCCGTGGTTGGATGCTGGTGCGTTCGGTTGGAGTATAAGGCTGATAATCACGGTTTTTGCCCATACGGTTCAGCCTCCTGTATACATATCGGGTTGTTGGCCGGATTGTGGGGCTAATCTTAATTGCCCATCATTTCTCCCGCTTGAAATAATCGCACTCCAGGTTTTCATAGTGCGTCCTACCCTCCGCTAGTCCAATTCCCCTCACCGACCGGCACTGAACTTGAGGCCTCTTCCTGCATGACCCTCTTGACCCACTCCTCTGGTTTGTGCAGTTCTTCCAGGGTAGGCAGCATCTCCGGGCTTTCCCAAACGCGATTTGCGACTGCCACCCCGTGTTCGGCGACAACTGCGTTAAAGAAACTTTCTCCGAGGCGGTACTGCTCCATCTTGAGGGCAAGGCCGGTTATCCTGATGAATAGCTTCTCGGCTGTGCCCCTGCGCGCTGCCCGCTCCTCGATGCGTATTTTTATCATCTCGTAGCTCGGCAGCAAACGCTCACCTACAGCGTTCATTATGTAATTGCTGTAGCCTTCGACCACCGACATCAACGCTTGCAGCTTTGAGAAGAGTACGCGCTGCTCGGGCGACATTACCGCCTCGATCCAGCTATCGCTTTCTTTCATCCCGGCTCGCGCCCTATCGATCAGGCTCCTTAGCCCGCCCATGCTCGTGCCATACTCCACCAGGTCGTCGCTGAGGTAGCTGATGTATTGCTCCAGTAACGAGTTGAAATATTCGCGCACCCAGGGGTATGCCTCGAACTCGTAGGCGTGGGTGGTCTCGTGCAGGGCTATCCAGAGCCTGAAGTCGTCGGGGTCGAGACCAAGCTGGTTCTGCACAGCAGCGATGTTCGGCTCGACGAAGTAAAGCCGCCCGGCGGTAACAGGCTCCTTGCCGAGGAGAGATAGGTCGTATTGGCCTAGAACCCGGCGGGCCAGGTATCCCATCAATATACCGAGCTGGTTGCTCATGACGTTCTGGCTCATGTCGCCCATCAGCATGGTGCCGAGGTTGCCCGGTCCCTGCACGCGCTTGTAGAGTGCTTCGATAGGGTCGAAAAGCTGCTTGAAGTTGGCTATATTGGCGTCTACCCACTCAGTGCGGCTGAACGCCTGTATTTGGTCAACGGGCACAGGTAGGTCCTTGCCCATCTCCTGTGTGATGAGAGGGTAGCATTGCGCTACCTGCCCACGGTAATACTCTTCCCACTGCTCGTGCCAACCTGCGGCTGGGGCTTCTTCTTTGATGATCTGTCGGGCCGTTCGGCGAACGCGCTCCCAGTCGAGCATTCCGGGCGATCCCTGTTTGGCGTACTGCTTCTGTTTGGTGTTGACCCATGCCATGCCGACCGCCGCTCCCGCCAGGAGGCCAAGCCCTACCAGCTTCGGATTGTACTTAGGTGTTGTGCTAGCCATACTATCCCTTCGGGAATTATGAATTATGAGTTTTGAGTTTTGAATGAAGCTGAGGTAATTCATAATTCCGGTTAATCACGCTCAAAACAATATGCTACTATACCCGTTCGCCTCTGAGAGCGTCAAGACAGAGGCGAACTTAGTGACAGGCCGAAGGCACCGACTACCGACCACCGACTACCGATGCGCTTCCTACATCCATATGGTATGTTTCTTGTTATACTTACCCATATACGTGACCAAACATCAAATGGGCGCATGAAAGGAAAATATTACATAGTGGCTACAAATACAAGCATCTCTACCGAACGGTTCGAGGAAGGGATGACTATCAAAGAGTTCGTCAAGAGCATGAGCAAGAATAGGGAGCTTTTCGAGGAGAACTACGATAACTTTGTGGTCAAGAAGGAAGATGCCGCGTTCCTGCGAGGTCTCGACCGCAAGCTTAAAATAGTGGTACTGGCAGAGGATTGGTGCAGTGATGTGCTGCGCTACGTGCCGGTGTTCGCCCGCATGGCAGAGGCTGCTAATGAATTCGCGGAGCGAAGAAGCTGGGATGTGCGCGTCTTTTGCCGGGATGAAAACCTCGAGCTGGCAGACCTGTGGCTCAAAGAAGGTAAGTTCCGGGCCATACCCGTTATCGCCTTCCTGGACGAGAAAATGGGAGAAATAGCCTGCTATGTCGAGAAGCCCGCCGCAGTCTACACAGAAGACAAGCGCGCCGTCGAAGCGTTTATCAAGGAGCACTCAGACCTACCCGATGCCCAGCTTCCTACCTCCCAAATGAGCGAGCAGACCTACGAGCTATACGCCAACTTCATCCGCCAATTTCGCGCCGATAATAAAGCTCGATGGCAGCAGTGGTTCGTGGACGAGATAAGGGAAAAGTTGGAAAGGGCTACCTACTCCACGTCGGCCACGAACCACATTGTCAGTCAGCAGGGGTTATGAAATGAAAAGAAGTGATTATCCATCACTTCTTTTCAACTTTTGCCAGCGCGCATTAGGACATCAGAGCCTGGTCCAGGTCCTCACATATATCGGCTGCGTCTTCTACTCCTACTGAGAGCCTGATTAGCCCCGGCGAGATGCCCGCATTCTTACGCTCTTCTTCGCTCTGGTGGGTGTGTATCATCGAGGCAGGGTGCGTGATGAGGGTCTCTATCCCTCCGAGGCTGACGGCCAGAGTGCATATTCTGGTGCGGCCTATCGTCCGGTAAGCCGAGTCGAAACCGCCCTTGACCTCGAACGAGAGCATCCCGCTGAACCCGCCTTGCATTTGCTGCCTGGCAAATTCATGCTGCGGGTGCGAAGGCAGGCCGGGATAGTGGACCTTCTCTACAGCTGGGTGGCTATCGAGGAAGCGCGCTACTTCCAGGCCGTTGCGATTGTGGGCTTGCATCCTCAGCCCATAAGTCTGTAATCCGCGCCGCAAGAGCCACGCCTCGAAGGGGTGGAGGATTCCGCCCGTCACCCTCATGTATCCCCAGGCCTTCTCGATCAGTTCTTGCGACCCCATGATAGCGCCCGCCGTTACATCGGAGTGACCGTTGAGGTACTTGGTCGCGCTATGTATCACCAAATCATAGCCGAGGTCAAGGGGTCGCTGATTATACGAGGAAGCAAAGGTGTTATCGGTAATAGCGACTGCGCCTACAGAGTGAGCTATCTCCGCCGTAGCCCTCAAGTCCGTAAGCTCCATCGTGGGATTGGTCGGCGATTCGGTGTAGACTACCTTCGTCTTAGGCGTTACCGCACGTGCGAACGCTTCTGTGTCGCACTGGTTGACAAGCGTCACCTCGACGCCGAATTGGGGCAACACGTGG
>JBDSDS010000265.1:0-8165 GCA_039920445.1 Chloroflexia bacterium | reverse complement strand
CGCAGTCCCCCCTTTTGTACAATTGGGCGCCGCCCAACTCCTAATAGACCTTCCATATTCGTAATTTCGTTCCGCGGTTCTTCTAATTCGTAATTAGACC
This sequence comes from Chloroflexia bacterium, assembly GCA_039920445.1. Classification (GTDB taxonomy): domain Bacteria; phylum Chloroflexota; class Chloroflexia; order QHBQ01; family JADMIH01; genus JADMIH01. The sequence goes on along the minus strand of JBDSDS010000265.1, from coordinate 8,065 downwards.
GATCATTTGTAATTCGTAATTCGTAATTCGTAATTCGTAATTCGTCACCCCCCTCTTCCGGCTGCACCGCCAGCAGAAGCACCCCGCAGTTCAGGTTCATCAGGCGGCACGTGCGCTCCACCAACTGGTCAGAGAGCACATGGAGGTTCTGCTCGGCGGCAAGTTGGGCGCTGAATTGAAGCAGAGCATCTTTATAGTCGTATGCATCATGGTAAATATAGCGGTCTACCAGATACTCGACCCGCCGTTGCATGTATCCGAATGAGAGCGCGATCAAGAAGACAAATGCCGCGAAGCTAAGAAGGCCGATCTCGCTCGTATCCCAGCCCGCGGGCATAGCAGCTCTCAAAGTTGCCGCGCCGATGGAGAAAATGAACAGCACGCTGAATCCCGTAACGACATAAACCACACCCCGTCGCACCAAACTTCTTATACCGAGCAGTTGGTGCTGCGTGATAGCGTAAGCGAACGCAAGGGGCATAATACCCAGCGCCAGCGCCGTGGTCTCCACCTGTACAAGAGGTTGCTGGATTATCAATGTAGGAATCAATCCAAGAATCACATTAGGACCAACAGCCAACGCCGTGCCCCCAAGCAGCAATACAAGCTGTTGCCGGATTTCAGGTGAGCGCTCGGCGATTAGCGATCTACAGAGACTCACCAGGCCCGCGACAACGCAGCCCGCCAGATAAATGTAGTAGAGAGGCTGAACCCAGTCGAACTCCTCGCTGGAGCTATTCCACCGCCAAAAGTAAGCGCCAATGATCGCCACCCCGCTCGTTATCACAATTGCTATTGCCAGGTTGTGGTGCAAAGGCGTCTTACCAATACGGACAGGGAATTTGAAGAAGAATACAGCAAACGAACCGGCCCAGAGCACCATAATGGAAAACATCGCGGCCAGCAACCATTCGTTGCCGAGTACCGCCGCCAGCGCAACCGCAAGCGCCGAAGCAGTTGCTATACAGAAAACATAGAAGGAGGAAGCTGCGGTCCTCTGCCTCGCCTTCACGTATACGGGGCCACCTACACTAATGAAGATTAATCCGAGTAGAGCATAAGCCCACGACCGTATTGAGCTGTCAGTAGCGGCCCCGTCCCATTTCACCTCAACCCGTCCGACCGACGCCTGACCTGTACGCTCTATGAGGAGTTGTCTTGCCCCAGCAAACGACGACTCGGTTGCGCCATCATACGCGGTACCTGCCATAGTTCGACCGTCGAGTGCAACCACTACATCGCCATTTCGCACATTCTGGTCATGGCCTCGGCTTGTAGGCACTACTCTGGTAACAACCCATTTTTCGTCCTCACCAAGTTTAGCCGTTATCCCCATGTTCACATCACCTGTGCTTAAATAAAGCATTGCTCCCAGGAGTACGCAGTAAAGGCCGGTTACTACAATGGAGGTGACGAACCAGAAGTGTTCACGCGCATTGCTGATAGCGGGTCGAGCAACGTGCTTTCGCTCCACAGGGAGAGTAACGGCCTGCACCCTTGCGGTCTGGGGAGACGATGTATATGCCAGCACGTCCCTGCCGTCGGTAAAGCGATGCCCCGATTCAGCGCCGGCCATATTGAGTGGCCTATCGCTGTCGGCGAATCTTCCCGTATGCGACTTTATAGACGGCAGGTTATATTTCATAAGAAATCCGAAGCATTTGCAATCAAACTAGATATTTATCGAAGCTTGACGCAGGCGCTCAAACAAATCCTGTAGTTATTATACTTGTGATAAAAGCCTTTCCTATGGAATGTCGGGTTTGATGCTTTTCAATTATATCAGCGTCATGTTGAATAGACAATATTCGCAAGTTTGATGAGAGTTAGTACTTTAGTAATAATCCAGTACACAAAGTCAATGCTCTCGGCACCACACCATAGCCACCCGGTAGCACTGCCTCCATCAGGCATAGCTTCTCCACTTACTATAGCCCGAAATATGCCTTTTGGATAGGCGTACTTTTGTACAATTGGTCAATCACTTTTTGTACTATATCCATATCCAGGTACGTATCCAGAGCGCGTGCTTGTCGTCACGTCAGGCAGGAGAGTGACAGAGTGACAAGAAAAGGGGAAGAGCGCTTCTAATACCACCGTCCAGGCAGTGCCGTAACGACATTATAACATCATTACGGCGCCCGTGTTACGTCAAGCATATTTACTGCCTTTCGCTACTCCGTTGGGCGGTCGCCGGTACTTACAACAGAACCATCAGTGTATAATGTAGTAATACCGCAAGGGAAAGGATAGAAACTCAATGGATACAGCAACTACATCGAAAGAGGGTACAGAGGCTAAAGGCTATGCACGTGCAGAGGCGGTCGTTTCAACAGAGTGGGTAATGGAGCATATCAACGACCCAAAGGTGCGGATAGTCGAGTCGGATGAGGACATATTATTATATGAGCAAGGCCATGTTCCAGGCGCTGTCAAGCTAGACTGGCATACCGACCTGCAAGACCCCGTGCGCCGCGACTACATCGGCAGGCGGGCGTTTGAGCAGCTTTGCGCCGAGCGGGGCATTGGCAACGATACAACGGTTGTGCTTTACGGCGACAAGAATAACTGGTGGGCGACTTATGCTTTCTGGGTATTCAAGCTGTTCGGCCACAAGGACGCCAGGATCATGGACGGCGGGCGGCAGAAGTGGATCGCTGAAGAAAGGCCGCTTTCAAGGGAAGCGCCCAAGCACCCCCGCGCCAAATACAAAGCTGATGAGCGCAAGGACGAAGAAATACGCGCCTTCCGTGATCAGGTGATGGGGTTGTTGAACGAGAGCGATGGGGGGCTTCAGGACGGCAAAGCCCTGGTTGATGTGCGCTCACTGCCGGAGTTTACAGGCGAGATGTTACATATGATCAACTACCCTCAGGAGGGAGCGCAGCGCGGAGGACATATCCCCGGAGCGCGCAGCATCCCCTGGGCGACAGCCGTGCGCGAGGATGGCACTTTCAAGAGCGCCGAAGAGTTGAAAGCGATCTATGAGCCGCAGGGTGTTACTCCCGACAAGGATGTGGTCGCCTATTGCCGTATCGGCGAGCGGTCGTCACACACATGGTTTGTGTTGAAGTATCTGCTAGGCTACCCTAAAGTACGCAACTATGACGGCAGTTGGACGGAGTGGGGCAATCTGGTGGACGCGCCTATCGAGAAAGGACAGCCTTCATCGGAATTATGAATTATGAATTAGAGAACGCCAATCAATTCATAATTCATAATTCTCGAAGAGGTCGTCCGCCGAGAAGCTTCAGCAATAGGCGTGTGAAAATGGCTGTGCTAGAGCCGTAAGCTAGGTGAGCGCCGAAGGCTTGGGCGTGCTCGATGGGCGGAACTTTTCCAGGGTCGGGCGCAATGCCTAGCACACGCAAACCAACTTCATCCAGAGTCGCCCAGATCGCCGCGCCGTAGAATAGCCCGCCTATAACTCCTAGCCTGGGCCTTAGCGCCGCTGCTATCCCGAAGAGCGCGCCGAAGAAAAGGCCCGTTGCATAATGGACCCCTATTCCGGCCTTGGCCTTATCCTTCTTGGAAACTTCCTTTCCTGTCAGCGCCTGGGAGAACTTGTCCGCTACTACCTGGGTTGAGGGCGGTTCCTCTTTTTGACCGTCGTTCTTGCCTTTCGGCTTTTGTTCGGGTCTCTCGCCCAGGGTTTCTTTGACAACCTTCCAGTAAACGTCCATTACGGCGGAGGCTGCCACGCCCCCGACCAGGCCGCAAAATGCGCCTACTACTGGGTTTTGCTGCTTTCTAGACATTCAACCTCCCTGCGGCGATAGTGCGTATGTAGCTCTCAAGGCATGGCACGTCATGCCCCCTACAATTACGTCTGCTACGTCTGCTCCATGCGTACCTGAATACGTCCACCGTACTTCCTGACCTGGTAGGCCGGGACAGGGTCGGTGGCGGGGCCGTGCAATACGCTGCCGTCGGTGATGTCGAACTGTGAGCCGTGGCACTGGCATGTGACCACGTGTCCTTCCAACTTGCCTTCCCATAGGCCGCAGCCGACGTGCGAGCAGACGCCTCCGAAAGCGTGGATGCCGTGCTCATCCTGGACCAGCACAACAGGGTCATTCTCCAAGTCGAACTTGACCATTTTGCCTTCTTCGAGGTCTTCCACCGCGCCTACATCGGTATATTTCTGTGGACCTTCCCTCCAGGCGTTGCGGCTCACAGCCGTGCCGAGGTTATAGACCATCTCGCCGCCCACGTATGCGGATACAGCAGTCGTAAGGTAGCCCACCGTCGAGAGAGAGCGCGCTAGACCCCTGCTATTCTTATCCCCGCCGGTGCGAAGCATGAGGGAGGTTAGATTCAGTACTAGAGCAACGGTGTTGATAAGGCCATGCGCCAGGCCCATGCGCCGTTGCGAACCGCCGATCTCACTCCAGTCGGTAATACCTGTGACTGCGGAACCTACTGCCCCCAATATGCCCGCCCCAAGCGCGATATCGGACGCTCTATCGAGGCCGTCATCGCCACCCCTGGCCGCGCTGACGATGTCGAGCAATTGGGTGACGGTCCCCGCGCCTATCGGCACGTCGGTAATCACTGGGTGGAGTGGGTGCCCTAGCCAGACGCCGTTGAGGAAGTCTTTGACAACATGTCCTGCCTCTCCCCCGCTACTGAATGCCTTGTTGATGACCGGCTGTACAACGTCCGACAGGTCATCGAGCCATTGCTGTTTGTCGATTATCGCCTTAGCGATTCGTTTAGCCATATGCGCGCCTCCATGAGAGAATGCTAACGGTGGATGCAATATTTATGCCAGTGTAGCGAATTACGAATGAAGTTAAGAATAAGTAGAACCATCTGGACATTACGAGTGTACTATGATGTAGTATAGGGGGCGCGACAATGAGGTTTGCCTTTATGCCTTGCAACTCAATAGAGGGGAGTGCTATGCTAGTTACTGCTGGTAGATTGCCTCATATGCGTATGGCTATAGCTATGGCGATGCTTGTGTTATCTTTTATTTCGATCTCTGGCAGCCCGGGTGTTGTGGCTGCTCCCAAGGCACAGGCGCCTCCTCAAGTTACCCCGCAACCTGGTGTTCGCCCCATACTGCTCACCGATTCGGTGCCCGACCCCAGGCAGCCGGGTGTGCAGTGGTTCGCGCCGACGGGCCATACCTTGCGCGGGATATTCCTAGAGTACTGGAACAAGTATGGTGGGTTGTACCAGTTCGGCTACCCTATCACCGAGGAGTTTTTTGAGCCTGTGGGACGAGACAACAAATTGTTACGAGTGCAATACTTCGAGCGCAACAGGTTCGAGTTTCACCCGGAGTATGCCAACACTCAGTACGAGGTGTTGCTTGGTTCGCTGGGGCGTGACTTCCGCACCCAGGACCCACGCACAGACCCCAAGACCGAAGCGGGTAATGCCTTCTTTGACGAGACCGGGCACAACCTGTACGGCCCATTCAGGGCCTACTGGGAGACGCATGGCGGTGCGTTCGTGCATGGCTTCCCGATGACAGAAGCCTACATGGAGAAGAACGCCATAGATGGCAAGATGTACCTGGTGCAATACTTCGAGCGAAGTCGGTTTGAACTGCACCCTGAGTATAAGGGCACTCGCTATGAGATATTGCTAGGGTTGTTGGGGAGGCAGTTGTCGGAGAAGAAGGGTCTTCCTTATGGGTGGTATCCAACATATGGGCATGCGCCTGATTACTCTTGGGTGGCAGGCCAATTCAATTACGTCAACAGTTATTGTTGGTCATGTGGCTGCGATTTCATCCGTTATATTCCTCGTAATGCTTCCGAACCGATACGATCCCCTGGCACGCTGATTGTACCTGTTGGTCCAGTTTGGGAAGACTTATTACATCGAAGAGAGAGTCAGCCTAATATCATTAGTCATTTGAGCTTTGTTGTCGTCTTTGGTCATCCACAAGGCTCTACCATAGTTTCTGGGGAATGCAAAGATAGCTCCGACGCCTATTACGTTGAGCGAGCGCAGACGAACCCCATAAGATAGCAGGTGTAATTGAGGCGGGGATAAGTCCTGCACTTACGCGCTCACTGTAGTATTCGGCTCATACCTCCCGTGGGAAGTGGGAGGCACTCGGATACCAATTAACCCAACCAGAGGAGGCCATAATGAGGCGTATTCTATCTAACATAGTCCTGGTGGTAGCAGCAGTGGTGCTTACCACGGTGTTTCAGCCATTGGCTCACCTGGGATCTTTAGCAGCCCCAGCGCAGCAGGGTAATTGCCAGACGTTCAAGGAAACTGGCAAGGCAGTATGTGGGCGATTCTTACAGTACTGGCAGGCCAACGGCGGCTTGGCCCAGCAGGGTTATCCTCTCTCTGAGGAGTTTAGTGAAGTGTCGGAGCTTAACGGGCGCGCGTACATGGTGCAGTACTTCGAGCGTACTGTGTTCGAGCGCCACCCGGAGAACCGACCTCCTTACGACGTGCTACTGTCGCAGTTAGGCAGAACGCAGCTCAACCGGAAGTATCCATCCGGTGCGCCCTCTCTCATCCTCTCCACGACTGAGCTAAAGTACCGTATTTTCGAGATGTTTGGGCGGCACGTGCGTTACTGCGATAGCGATTACAATCCGGTGGGTGGTCCTGCTGTAGAAAGAGAAAATATGCTCAAGTGGTATGCCGTTGTTGACAGGAATACCGATGAATTCAAAACCATCCTGCGCTACAACAACCTTAGCAGTGCTGACAACCTCACTCCTGATCAGATTCTCGCAATCTATCGAGACTATAAAAGGCTGCGTACTCTTTCTTTCCTATTCGAGAAGGCAGGTGAGAAGTACAAGTTTCGCCTGACAACAAGCAAGGAGGGAGACCCAGGTCCTGAAGGTCCTGGGAACCGCGTAGAGGGATTCATTGAAGAAAACGGATTGGTAGCGGTAACATCAAGCACGCCTACGAGCTTCACATGCCCTGCAATTTGTCTCTCTGGCTCCACCTTGATCGGCACACCGGATGGTGATGTTCCGGTGAAGAATCTGCAAGTAGGCATGAGCATCTGGACCGCCGATGAGAAGGGCATCAGGCGTGCGGCCAAGATAATCAAGACCTCACGCGTTGCTGTCGGCATCGATCACCAGATGGTCCACCTGAAGCTTGAGGATGGACGTGAACTGCTGGCCTCTCCGGGACACCCGATAGCAGGCGGGCGTATGCTAGGCTCGTTGGCCGCGGGTGACACCATAGACGGCGTGCGCGTTCTCGCCGCAAACCTCGTCCCGTACAGCGAAGGTTACACGTACGATGTGCTACCATCTGGTGGAACAGGTCATTATTGGGCTAACAGCATACTGCTTGGCAGCACGCTCACGACCACTCCGTAGAACGATTGCTCAGGGCTGTGGTCCCTGCGGTCCCTGAAATCCTGGCATAGTAGGTTCAAGGTTCAAGGGGGTGTCAAATTGAACCTCGTAACCCCTAACCCCTAACCCCTAACCCCTAATCCCTATTCCATACTTCCTTCGGGAACCGAGAGGCAATCAATGCACCTGTGACTGCAAAGAGAGCTGTGCCCAAGTAGACCCAGCCGAGGCTGCCGGAGAGGGCGTCTGAGAGGGCTGTGCGGGTGGCGAGGGGTAGGGTGTCGCGCACGGCGAGGTTGAACAGGGCGTTTACCGGGCCGAGTGTGGGGTCGGCGTTTTCGGCGAGGGCATTGGCGGGCATCTGGGCCACAAGTTGTTGCAGCCTGTCGCTCGCCAACACCGGGGCTAACGTGACCGTCAGTACCGCTCCGAGCACCGACGCGCCTATCGTGTTGCCCATGTTGCGGAAGAACTGCACCGAGGCGGTGGAGATGCCCCGCTCGCTCCAGGGCACTGAGATTTGCACTGCTATCAGCATGGCTGATGTGCTGAAGCCGAAGCCCAGGCCCGCGATGAACCCGGCGACCAGCACAACCCCATTCTTGAGGATAAAACTGGAACTAACAACAGGCAGCGCCACCGACAGCAAGAGTAACGTGCCGAGGAGTATGAGTACTGTGCCTAATATGACCAGCGACCTGTAAGGGAACCGCCTGATCAGTTTGCCTGTCTGAGAGCTTGCCAACGGCCAGCCTATGGAT
>JBDSDS010000264.1:0-9299 GCA_039920445.1 Chloroflexia bacterium | reverse complement strand
AACAGGGCGGACACGTGGGTCCGCCCCTACGAACTAGCCACCTGTAAACAGGGACGCGAATATGCCACGCACATACGAGCACAACCGTCGTTCTCTACGGCTAAAGGACTACGATTATTCGGTGGCAGGGGCCCATTTCGTTACCATCTGCACTCAAGGCCACGTATACGTATGCCTCTTTGGTCAGGCCATCGAAGGCCGAATTGAGTTGAGTGACGCCAGAGAAACAGTAACGAAACGGTGGGAGAAAATCCCGTCCAAGTTCCCGACCATAGAGATTGACAGCTACGTGGTGATGCCCAATCATTTCCACGGCATCCTGGTAATTACGAAGGGATGGGACGCGCCCGGACAAGGCGGACACGTGGGTCCGCCCCTACAAACATTGGGGTGTGACGAACAGGGCGGACACGTGGGTCCGCCCCTACGGTGTGATCTGCCAGGCGTGATACAGTGGTTCAAGACGATGACCACAAACGAATACATCCGAGGCGTAAAACAATCCGGCTGGCCCGCCTTCAACGGAAAATTATGGCAACGCACCTACTAAGAGCACATAATCCGTAACGAACAAGCCCTGAACCTCATCCGAGAATACATCGCCTACAACCCCCAAAACTGGCACCAGGACGAAAACAACCCCAATGCCTCGTAGGGTCGGACCCACGTGTCCGCCCTGTTCGGGCGCGTACCCATCTATACTTGGTGTGTGTACCTGGACAGTGCGGACCCACGTGTCCGACCCTACGACACTTCCTATGTGGTATAATTTCAATGCCCAAACAGACCCTTAACTATCATCGCGGAGAACCTTTTGCGGCCAACCACACAGGAGCGCACGCACCACAGAATAATAGGCACAATGCTCCTCTTGCTACTCACCCTATCCCTCGCCGGGTGCTGGGGCTTCGAGGGGCAAAGCACGCAGGCCACGGCCCAGACTCCCAGCCAGCCTGTCGCCACGGCAACGCCCACCATCCCCCCGCTGCCAACCCCTTCCCCTACGCTCGTCCCGTTCGCGGGCGACCCTATGGCACCCGTTCAGCCTCCAGCCAGAACAAACACCTCCACCCGTTACTATACCGAAACAGGTCATTACGTCGACGGCGACTTTCTCGCCTACTACAAGAGAACACCTAACGCCGCCACCCTCTTTGGCCTACCCCTGACAGAAGAATTCGCCCAGAAACTCCCAGGCGGGGGCGTCTACCGCGTGCAATACTTTGAGCGCGCCAAGCTGGAAATGCACACCGATCTGCCTGCATCGAAGCGTGTCCAGCTAGGCGTGCTTGCCCCAGCCCTCCTGCAGGGCCGCACATTCGACAGGCTTCCAGCCCTTCCATCAACGCCCACGCGACTCTACTTCCCCGAGACAGGCCACACCATCTCCAACGGCTTCCTCTATTACTGGAAAACCAATGGCGGCATAGGCCAATTCGGCTTTCCCCTCAGCGAGGAGATGGGAGAGAATGGCCTGACCGTCCAATACTTCGAGCGGGCGCGCTTCGAATATTACCTCGGACTTGAGGGCACAGGCTACGCTGTACAGCTTTCCCCAGTCGGTTATGAAGCCCTCAAAGAAACAGGCTTCAACACACCGGCAGGCACATTGGTTCACTTCAACCCGCCACGCCTTGCCGAGGGACACACCGCCGTCGTAGAAGTATCAAGCTCCGAGAGCATGACCATCACAGGGCAGTACCAGGGCCGGCCGCTCCTATTCAAGCAAGACCCGATAAGAGGCGTGGCCTGGGCGCTGCTCGGCTCAGTGCCCTTCAACGACCTCGGCCCTCGGCCCGTTACCATCTCTGCCCAAGACATCGAAGGCAAGCGCACATTCACCCGCACATTGGAGATTGCCCCCTACAAGTTCCCCTCGGAATCCATCCAATTCGACGCCGAAACAACCAAGCTGCTCGATCCGGTCCTTACCACCAAAGAGCGCGAGATACTGGATGCCGTCTTCGCAGGGCGCACCCGCGAGAAATACTGGGACGGCCCGTTCAGGATGCCCCTCGACGGCAAGATACGCACAACATCGATCTTCGCCACCCGTAGGTGCTATTCCTGCCCGGTGGGCGGGCGGCCTACCTCCTACCACGGCGGCATGGACATGGCGGCGGCTGAAGGCACATCGGTCCGCGCATCTGCTGCCGGGAAGATAGTCCTCTCCGAAAAGCTGGCGGTGCGCGGCAATGTCGTCATAATCGACCACGGCATGGGCGTCTTCTCCCTCTACGCCCATAACTCCAGGCTGGTAGCCACGGTCGGCCAGACAGTCCAAAAAGGCGACATCGTAGCCCGCTCCGGCAACACCGGCCTCTCCAACGGCCCACACCTCCACTGGGAAGTCCACGTAAGCGGCCCCCCCGTCGACCCTCTAGAATGGGTCAACCGCGCGATGCCGTGACGAGTTCAAGGTTCAAGGTTCAAAGTTGTGTAGCGTTCTAACCTTGAACCTTGAACCTATGCACCGAAACCGCATAATGGCTGTCCCACGCCCAACGCCCACGCTCCCAGGTCGAATATCGTTCGGCAAGGACCAACCCCGCCTCCCTGGCCAACCTGTCATACTCGTCCAGATCGAGATAACCTATCGCAAGCTGGAAGCCCGCTACTAGCACACCCCCAGGCGCAAGGTGCCGGGCCATATTCTTCAGCATCGCACCCTCCGTGCCCGGCGTGAGGAAAATCATCACATTCCCCGCCATCACTATCGCATCAAAAGTACGCCCCAACTGTATCCCAGCCAGATCGCCCAGGTGCCACTCGATGTCAGGCGCTTTCGAGCGTGCAGTATCCAGCATCAGGGCATCGATATCCACCCCCACCACCTCGATGCCCCGCCGCGCAAGCTCTATCCCCACACGCCCTGTCCCACACCCTGCATCCAGCGCCGACCCAGGCCCAAACCCCTCCACAAAATCCGCCTCCCCATGTACATTCTCGCCCGCGTTCTCCCTCTGACGATACGTCGCATCATACTCATCCCCCTCAACCCTACGCGTATTCAGCCAACGATTCTCCGGCTTATTTCCATCTGAAGCCATAACCACCCCCACCATAAAAACCTTTGCGTCCTCTGCTTCCTTTGCGCCTTTGCGTTTCAAACAATAAAAATACTTGGCGCTCTTGACGGTTCCATAGAATCCGTGGAAATTGACGGCCAACCCGCCGAGCCTTATAGTAACAGAAGCTTGACACTATCTGCCATCGAGCCTACAGTTATCTTCATGGGCACGCCCCAGTTCGCCGTGCCCTCATTGCGCGCGCTCGCCGAAGGCCCCTACCGGATAACAGTCGTCACCCAACCCGATAGGCCCGCGGGCAGGGGAGGCAAACTCACCCCGCCGCCCGTCAAGATCGCCGCCGAAGAGATAGGCATGAACATCTTGCAGCCCCTCACCCTGAAAGACCCCGACCTGCGCGCTCACCTTGCTTCCCTCTCGCCCGAAGTCACCGTGCTGGTCGCCTATGGCGAATATATAGCCCCCGCCCTGCTCGACCTGCCCCGCCGCTCCAGCATAAACCTCCACCCGTCCCTCCTCCCCAGGTGGCGCGGCAGCACCCCCATACAGTCCGCCATCCTCGCGGGCGATGCCGAGACGGGTGTGAGCATCATCAGAATGGACAGGGGACTGGACACCGGCCCCATCCTCTCCCAACGTCGCGTCCCCATCAACCCGAACGAGACCACACCTGAACTGAGCGAACGTCTAGCCCAAATAGGCGCAGACTTGCTGGCCGAGACCCTCCCCTTATGGCTGCGAGGTGAAATAGAGGAGCAGCCCCAAATCGAAGACGGCGCCCTCCTCACCCATGTTCTCAAAAAAGAGGATGGGCTAATCAACTGGCACACCCCCGCCGAGCAGATAGCCCTCCATGTCCGCGCCATGCAACCCTGGCCGGGCACTTACACCTACTGGCAGGGCCGCCTCCTCAAGATCAGACGCGCCGTGCTTGCGCTCATAGAAGTTAAAGATATTCCAGGCACCGTCTCCGTTTCGCCCTCAAAGAACCTCTTGGTCCATACAACAGATGGCGCGTTAGAATTATTGGAAGTACAATTAGAAGGCAAGCCGCCAATTGAGGCACGAGCCTTGCTAGCAGGATATAGCAGCATAATAGGCGCTACCCTCGGCGCGCAACTTGACGTATGAACCGGCAGATAGTACGCTACATATAATAGACCAGTAATTCGTAATTCGTAATTCGCAAAATAACCATATGCCCATAAACACACCACAACCTCGGCTCCCTCTTGAGCCGGAAGAATATCCCCTCTACAGGCCGCCTAGTCGCATAGGCTGCTCTGGCCTCACCATAGTGACCCTCCTACTGGCGGTTGTCTTCGCCTTCCTTATCTGGCGGATCACACCTCCGATGGCGAAGGCGATCACCAACATACCGAGGAGTATCTTTGGGGGCACTGTAGTGAATGCCGATGGCACACCAGGTGTCGATGGCGGTTTCCCCACTCAGACAAGCCTCGTCGCGGCCATCCCTGTAGATACTGCGGTCCCGCCTACTCCTGTCATTCAGTACGTAAAATTGTCAGGCACGGGCGGTGCGGACATCCCGCTGCGTGCAGAGCCGAAAAGTACAGCCAAATACAGCGTCAAAGTGGGAGAAGGAGCTACCTTCCAGATAGTCGGCCCTGATGTAAAGAACGATGCAGGCACGTGGCTGCACGTGCTCTTGCCGGGCGATGGCCGTAGCGGCTATGTCCTCTCGAAATATCTAATTGCTACGGGCGCACCCTAGCGACCTGGCAACTTATTGCGCCTCGCGGCGCATTGACACCATGCCTGCCCGCCTGTAAAATCAATTGTAGACCCAAGTGACGGGCACGCACCACGTATATAGAAAGCGCAGCGTTTCGTATGAGCAAAAACCGCTACGAGCAAGAGATAGAGGAAATCCTCTCCAAGTACGAAGAGGAAAAAAGTCCCTCCCAGCGACCCCCCGAAGGCAGTTCACCCAGAGAGTCCCGGCCCACCCGGCCGCCCCTCTCACCACGGAGAAGCCTTACCCTACCACGCTCAGTGTCCGACCTGAAGCGCATGAGCGCGGGCCAGTATATGCTAGCGGCGTTCGGCGTGGCGATCCTGGCGATTATCTTGCGACCCCTGGGCGTCCCTCCCGTGATCATCACCATGATGATAATACTGTCGGCTATCCTCTTCCTTGTGCCGATCCTGCTTAACTACACCAGGAGCAGCGGCGGAAGCAGCGCGTTCCCACGCGAAGAGAAACGCTGGCGCGGCCAGGTGATCGACATCAACACCCGCCGCAACGTCGCCGATGATCCCCTCGAAAGCATAAAGCGCTGGCTTAGGCGCAGGTAAAACTTTATCTGTGGAGACAAAGCAAGAAGGGAGAGCCTCTTAGGCTCTTCCTTCTTGCATACACCCTAAAAGTCTTCCGGCACTTCCGTCGGTATATCGGCAGAGGTAATCTCGCCCGAACTCATGCGCGACTCGCTCACCCATTCAAGCATGCGTGCGTCAGTAGCGGGGTCGTGCTGCGCGAAGCGGTGATCGCCGCCCGGCAGCAGCCACAGCGCCTTAGGCTCTGCGGCTTCATCATAAATACGCTGGCTTACATGTGAGGGCACTACCTCATCTCCCTCACAATGAACGAGCAGCAACCGCCTGGGAGTAATCCGCTTGGCAGCCTTATGCACATTGGTCCTGTAAAGCAGTTGCACCATAGAATTGACGTTGACACGAGGCGGGTTCTCGGTCATGTACGGCGACTTGTGCCCCCTCTGCACCAGGCCGACCTCTTCCATCAGGATCAACATCGCAGCGTCGTTGGTTGGACAGTACGCAACTACGGGCCAGACGTCTATGAGATGGGACGCAGTATGTATAGCCAGCCACCCACCCATCGACGCCCCACGAATCGCCACACTGACCGGGTTCACTTCGGGCCGGTTCTGCAGGTACAACACTGAGGCCGCCACATCGTTAAAGACATTAGCATCAAGCTCTCCGCCGCTCTCGCCATGCCCACGTAGGTCAGGGATAAGCACAGCGTATCCAGCCGCCGTGCCCCGCGCGCCAAAATCGTCGTATCGCTCCTTGTTCGACCCAAACCCGTGGCAGACGACCATGCTGGGCGACCAACTTGATGCCCGCTCAGGTAAGTAGAGGTTGGCGGTCACCTCTACGCCGTCGTATGTTGTAAAATTAACTCGCTCCATATGGGACCAATTACGAATTACTTCGTCGCTTCGCTCCAATTACGAATTACGAATTATCAATTGCCTAAGTGCCTGCCCCAAGCAGTGTAAGAGAAACGCCACCATGTGTCTAGTTCCGCGTAGCATTATATACGAATTACGAGTTAAGCATTACAAGCCCGAACTAAATACCTCAATTCGTAATTTGTAATTCGTAATTTGTAATTTGTAATTTACTTAACCCCTCTGCTATAGTGCCTGGGATCGCAATCAGAAGGTAGGAGTAAATGCCGGACAACAGAAGTCATAGGGATACACTGGCAAAAAAGATAGATGACCGCACGGCTCGCATTGGCGTAATAGGCCTCGGCTATGTCGGCTTACCCCTGGCCATCGAGTTCGTGCGCGCCGGCTTTGATGTCACCGCAATCGACCTCGATGAGCGCAAGGTCGAAGCAATAAACCAGTGCCGCTCCTACATAAAGGACGTACCGGGCGAGGCTGTCCGCGTTGCCGTCGAGTCTGGCAAGCTGCGCGCTTCCAACCAATATGAGACGCTGCGCGAGGTCGACACCATCTCTATCTGCGTTCCCACGCCCCTGCGCAAGACTAAAGATCCCGATATATCTTACATAGTCTCGGCCACCGAGTCTATTGCGGCTAACTTCCGCCCAGGTCAACTTATCGTGCTTGAAAGCACGACCTACCCAGGCACGACCGACGAGGTTATACTACCACGCCTCTCATCAGGAGGCCAAATGGTGGGCGAAGATTTCTTCCTCGCCTTTTCCCCCGAGCGAGTTGATCCAGGCAACCCTGATTTCCACACAGGCAATATACCAAAGGTGATAGGCGGCGTCACTCCTGCCTGCCGCGAGCTTGCGGTCGCTTTGTACAGCACCGTAATAGAGAAGATCGTGCCGGTGTCGTCTACCAGCACCGCCGAAATGGTAAAGTTGCTCGAAAACACCTTCCGAGCAGTCAATATAGGTATGGCGAACGAACTTGCCATCATGTGCGCCAAGCTCGGCGTCGATGTATGGGAAGTAATCGACGCGGCGGCTACCAAGCCGTTCGGCTTTATGCCCTTTTACCCCGGCCCTGGCCTCGGCGGGCACTGCATCCCGGTCGACCCCCATTACCTCTCCTGGAAGCTCAAGACCCTCGACTACAAAGCGCGCTTCATCGAGCTTGCATCCGAGATCAACACCGACATGCCAAATTACGTGTTCGACTTAGTGGCCGATGCTCTAAACGACAATTCAAGAGCAATCCGTGGCAGCCGCATACTCGTGCTAGGCGTTACCTACAAGCGCGACGTGGAAGACGTGCGCGAATCGCCCGCCATCGACATAATCAACCTCCTCAATTCAAAGGGCGCGAAAGTAGACTACCACGACCCCTACGCGCCAACCCTGCAAGTGATCGAGAACCAGCCTCCTCTACGCTCCATCGACAGACTGAACGAACAGATAGTCGCCTCCTACGACGCCGTCCTCATCACTACCGACCACACCCTCTACGACTGGCCCTGGATAGCCCACCATGCTCAACTAGTGGTAGACACCCGCAACGCCACCAAAGGCATCAACAGCAACAACATCCGCAGACTGTGACGATAATTATGAATTATGAGTTTTGAATTACGAGTTGAGAGAAATAATTCATAATTCAAACAATAAAACTCTTGGCGGTTTCTTGGCGCTCTTGGCGTCTTGGCGGTTCCGTACTAATTCATAATTCATAATTCATATGCATAGGACCTTATTACGCGACGAAGCTAACCAGTTCCGGGTGGTGGAGGACCTCTCCGCCATCAGCGATATTGTGCTGCACAAAGATCGCTACCTGTGGCTTGACCTCGAGAAGCCAACACCGGAGGACTTCAAGCTTATCCATGAAGAGCTAGGGCTGCACCCACTTGCCATAGAAGATGCAATGTCGCGTCACCAGCGTCCCAAAGTCGACCAGTATGATAATTTCTACCTGGTTGTGTTCTATGCGGTCGGAATAGACGATCCAGCGGGTAATGGCAGCAAGCCCGGCAGGAGAGGCCTCAAAGGCACACGGTTCCTCCGTCCAACCGGCAGCGACAGTCATGACATGCTCACTTACTTCCCCCACGTCGAAGAAGGGGCTGATCCACGAGGCAGTGAGATGTCCCCTACCACCATCGGCTCAGGAGAGTCTATCGTCCTCAACGAAGTGACGATGTTCATGGGCCAGAACTACCTAGTCACCGTGCATGACCACCCTGTAAAAGAGATTGAGGAAGCAGCAAGACGCTGGCGACAGAACGTGGAGATTATAGGAATCAACAACAAGCTGAAAAACGTGGTGCCCGGTACTCGAACCCTCACTGCAGCGGAAAACAAAGGACTAAAACCCCAACCAGGCGATGATATGGGGTCAACCGTAGCGCCCGCAGATGGAGACGACAAAGAAACCAAACCGGAGCCACCCAAAGAGAAGCCACTATTTCTCAGGCCGGGTCAGTTGTCGGATCCAGCCCAAAGCGGGCGACAAAACGGCAACGCCGACGGCGCAAGCGACATCGGCAT
This sequence comes from Chloroflexia bacterium, assembly GCA_039920445.1. Lineage (GTDB taxonomy): Bacteria > Chloroflexota > Chloroflexia > QHBQ01 > JADMIH01 > JADMIH01. The sequence goes on along the minus strand of JBDSDS010000264.1, from coordinate 551 downwards.
TCTCCTGTACTCTCTGCTCGATACTATAGTGGACAATTACTTTCCGGTCATGGACAGCATTGTCGACCGTATAGAAGTCCTGGAAGAGCAGATATTCGAGAGATACAGCCAGGATTCTATAGAGTCGATATTTGCCCTCAAGAAGGACCTGCTGGCACTGAGAAAAGTGTTCGCCCCTGAGCGTGACGTCCTCAACGTGCTCACCCGTAGCGACATCCCGATCTTCGACCGCCATACACTTGCTTATCTCCAGGACGTGTACGACCACCTCGTGCGCGTCACCGACAGCATCGACACCTACCGCGATCTCCTTTCAAGCGCCCTTGACAGCTTTCTCTCAATGCAAAGCAACCGCCTGAACAGCACGGTGCAGACACTCACCTCATTCTCTCTCATCCTAATGAGCATAGCAGCCATCACCGGCTGGTACGGTATGAACTTCGCGGCCATGCCCGAACTGACCTCCCGCTTCGGTTATCCTGGGGTCTTCGTAACAATCATTACTGTGGTATCCCTGGAAATACTCTTCTTCAAAAGGAAACGTTGGCTCT
>JBDSDS010000263.1:0-2865 GCA_039920445.1 Chloroflexia bacterium | reverse complement strand
GTTCTTAGCCATGTGGCGCGTGGCCGCGTTTGCCGTGTAAAAGTGGCTCGTCAGTGCGATGTTTACCGGCAGAGCAAAACTCTGCTGTGTCATATCGATAAGCGGCAGCCCCTGCTCATCCTCCAGACCAATAGCGTTAAAGGATATATCAATGCTGGTGGCCCGCTGTGCTACGCTGCTAACAAAGCATTCGACGGCTTGCTCGTCAAGCGCATCAACCACGGCGAAGTCGGCTTTTCCTCCGGCGGCTCCGATCTCTCCGGCCAGCGCTTCAAGGGTAGCGGCGGTGCGGCCTGCCAGAAACACATGTGCGCCCTCCCGCGCAAATGCCCGCGCTACCGCACTGCCAACTGCGCCTGCAGCGCCATAAACCACCGCGTTCTTATCCTCAAGTAACATGCTTAACTCCCTTAGCTCTTGTTGTACTTTGCGGTTGTCAAGTCCTGAGATTCCGAGACAAAAATCGGCGTTGATCCATCAGCTGGCAGTCAGATCCTTGTCTTCCATTTCCCAGGCGTGATCGAGGGTGTGAAAGACGGTGTGCCGAATCAGGTACCGCAGCGGCCAGGTGCGGGCCATCTTGTTCTGGGAATGAAACTCCCGAATAGCGTTGCAATAGGCGTCTCGATGCGCCTCTAATCGCTCGTCGCTCAGCATCTCCTCAGGAGCAGTGAGCACGCCGACCTTCTTTGTGAAGTCTAGCTCCGAGAAAAGAGTATGACGGACTATGCGGTCCCGATCTCGCCCTCCACCCCGCGGACCACGCTGCATCTCAGCAGACACGCGCGAGCGCACATCGTCGAAGAAGGCCCAGCACGCCCGCATTAGCTTTTGCTCACGATCCAATGCTTCGTCTGACATGGCTTGCTGGTCAACGCTCGAAAACGCGAACGAGATACCCCAGAAGTCGGTTGAGCCCGTGCCCGGATAGTGCTCGACCGCTTCGACGGCGTTGCTGACCGTGCTGGTCGCAAAGTCGGCCTCCATCCCAGCCAGCTTCGCCACGGGTGCGTAGCGTGGAACGTAGGAGAGTAAGCGCTCGATTGCTGCATCCTCGGTCGTTCCCCCGCGCTCGAGCGAGACCGGGCCAGTCCACTGCTACTGCCACCACCTTCTTGCCCTTCGGTCCAATTTCCAGGGTTACTCGAAGGTCGTTGGTGTTGTTGGTGTTGTTAGTATGGTTACCCACGGCTCCTCCTATTTGGCTACAATGCATCTCATAAATGCCAGGGAGTAAACTCGGCGCCGGCAACGGTACCCTCACTACATCCTCTAAGAGCTTTTCCTGGGAACTTACCGGCTTTCCGGCCACCATTGGCCCTGTTTTCAGACCAGTAGAGCTTAGGGCGTAAACAATTTCCAATGGCCTTCGGAGACAACATCGACTGCTCTGTCGATCACTTTGATGGCGGTTTGATCGTCGATAGCGTAGGTCGGCACTGGTACCTCGGCCGCCATTCTTTCCACCTTGGCCGTGGAACTTTCCGGGTGGTCCTCGTGATCCAGGTGCGGAAGTAAAGCAAAGTCAACCAGTCCCAGCCCCGTATCGATGACGAAGGGCGTATTCGGGTCATCGTACGTCTCTCCGAAAATAGGGGCCGTCACCATACTGCCCGCGCTCACCCCCACATAGACCGTCTCGCGCAGTGATGGCAGGAGGTCCACCAACCCGGACTCCCGCATCCAGCGGCACAGATACAGAACATCGCCGCCATTCACCAGCAGGGCGTCAGTTTCCTGGACAGCAGCGACCCAATACTCTTCTTTGATGCTGGGTAGGGCCGTGAGTTCCAGCACGCCCAACGACTTCCACCCCAATTCGCACATGGGGTTGGCGGTTGATCCGCTGATGAACCGGTAGGCCATTGAAGGCCCGCCGGGGAAGGGGTAGATCGCAGTGGGAATGCAGAGGGCGCTGGACTCGGCTATCGGTTTGCCCAGGAGGTCGACCAGCGCGTTGTGGATACTGGGGTTTTTGATGCCAGCCGAGGTGAGCAATAATTTCATGATTCCTCTCCTTGCCGATTTATTGGGAGCCGAAAACCCGCTCTAGTCCCGCTTATTGCTACTGAAGCAGAACGACCCCAGAATATGTTGGTGTATAGGCAGTATTTAAAGCTCTGGCACATGGTTCTAGTATAGCACAAGTGTTCGACTTCGCCTACCCTGTGGTGCTTCACCCGTGGCTGCGAAAGCCACATGGCTTTCGCGCTCACAAGAATCTGTAGTGCCTACGGTTCCCATTCTGCTATAATCCCAACTCCAATCTGTAATGCGGGGCTTTTTCGGGCAGTGTTGCAACAACCACATGGGTCTGTTAGAGTTGGGCTTCCGACTATAACTGTGTAGAGAGGGAGCCCTGCTTATGAGCCAGCCCAAGCTATTCAAGTATCGCCACTATCAGGCCGAAATCATCCTGTTGTGCCTTCGCTGGTATTTGCGATACTCTCTCAGCTACCGAGATCTAGAAGAAATGATGGTTGAGCGGGGCCTCTCAATCGATCATACTACCATCTACCGCTGGGTCCAGCGTTTCGCTCCTATCTTCGAAAAGCGCTGTCGGCCAAGCTGAAACCAACAAACGACTCGTGGCGCGTGGACGAGACCTACATCAAGGTCAAAGGTCAATGGATGTACTTGTATCGAGCCGTAGACTCCGGTGGCAACACTGTGGAGTTCATGCTCAGTCCCACTCGCGATGCCACCTCTGCCAAGCGCTTCTTTCGCAAAGCCCTAGGTGCCCCTCACACCGTCGCTCCACGCGTCATCAACGTCGACGGCAATCCTGCGTATCTCAAAGCCGTCCGAAAGCTCAAGAAGAAGGGCACCTTACCGCAAGGCTGTGAGCTCCGGCCGGTCAAGTAT
>JBDSDS010000262.1:0-4290 GCA_039920445.1 Chloroflexia bacterium | reverse complement strand
TTCCCGCCGACACTGAGCTTTCGACAGAAGAGATGATTATGTTTGCGTTAAAACGCCTCGGTCGTTAGACTTAGCGCCACTTCCGCTTCGGCATACCGCTTCTTCGCAGTGAACCAGATAATACTTGCTTCGACATCGCCCCGGCGCAGGAACCTTCTTAAGCGCCTGCTAACTACCTTCCAGGTGCGAACCAGCAACGTGGAAGAAGCAGGATCGGACCTCTTCCCGGAGACCACTCTCCCTCTATTGCCTCTTCCGCAAGGCTTTGACGTACCTCCGGAGTCCGACCCCCAACTTTGGGCATGGCGCAAGGCAATGGATGTCGCAACGTCTCACCCTGCATTAGCCGAAGGTGATCTTATGCTCGGCGCTGATACTATCGTAATCAGCCGCGAGCGAGTTCTGGGCAAACCTCGCAACCTGGATGAAGCGCGGGAAATGCTGCTCCTTCTCCGAAGTACAGAGCACTATGTTCTCACAGGTTATGCGCTACTGCAAAACCTAAATGGGCGCCCAGTGACGCTGCATACAGGCGAGGAGGCCACACGCGTTGTAATGCGCGCTTTCTCAGATGCGGAACTTCAGGGATTTGTCGTTTCGGGCGAGCCGCTAGATAAGGCGGGTGCCTACGCGCTCCAAGGGGAGGGAGGTAAACTGGTCGCCGCAGTGGAGGGGTGCGCGACTAACGTTATCGGCCTTCCGGTTTGCCGCGCGCGCTCACTCCTGAAGGACGCAGGCACACCTCTTCTTCCCTATCCGGCGGAAGGCTATTGCGCGGCTTGTCACGGTCAACCCAGAGTTAATCTATAAACTTCTCAAAGACCTCATTACCGAGCAGCCGTCCATAGTCGGTGAGAGCAACACGACCGGCGTTAGTTTCAAGCAATCCCTGTTCAACTAGAGCGCTTATCTCATGTCCGTAAATAGTGCCAATAGACATCCCGAACCGCCGGTAAAACTCTGCAGCATATATACCCTGGTTCAAACGCAGACCAAGCATCATAAATTCGCCCATTTCGCCTTTCGGCTCCACCGCATCACGGCTATGCAATACGCTATCACCCTGTTTGACGGCGTTGGCATACTCACGAGGACCTAGTATTGTGCTGTATCTGGTCGTGCCCCAGTAACCGCTGGCCCCGGGGCCAAACGCCAGGTATCTCTGGTTATGCCAGTAGACTAGATTATGTCTGCATTGCCTGCCCGGCCTACTCCAATTCGAGATCTCGTATTGTTCGTACCCTGCCGTGGTCAATCGCTCGGCTAGCATCTCATACATTTCCGCAACCCGGTCTTCGTCTGGCACTGTTATCAAGCCTCGCATGACGCCGACGTAGAGCGGGGTATGCTCTTCGACGATAAGGGTATAACAGGATAAATGCTCAGGCAATGGGTCCAGAGCCAGCAGATTGTCGAGCACACCGGCAAAGTGATCTATATCCTGTCCCGGCAGACCGTAGATAAAATCGAGGTTGATGTTGTCAAAGCTGGCTTCTCGTGCCCACCTGTAGGCGTCAATCGCACCCTGCGCCGTGTGAATGCGTCCCAACTTCTTGAGCATCACGTCATCCAAAACCTGGACGCCCATGCTCAGGCGGTTGATGCCTGATTCTCTATACCCGGCGAAACGTTCGAGGCTAATTGTACCTGGATTCGCTTCCATGGTGATCTCAGCGTTCACAGAGATGTTGTATCTGGAGCGCGCCGCATCGAGAATGCGGGCAATCTGATCCGGGTCGAGTACACTAGGTGTGCCCCCACCAAAGAAAATTGTACTGACCGGCGCTCCCGCGCAATCGGGAGTCCCTGGCAGGTCCCAACTTACCCCGCGTGTGATATCGGTGCATAGCGCATCGACAAAGGACGCATACTGATCCTCCATACGCGCAAACGAATTGAAATCACAGTAAATGCACTTCGATTCGCAAAAGGGTATGTGCAAGTACAGGCCAATAGGCTCATCGAGCCATAGGTAAGGTCGTGCGGCCAACGTCGGCCAATTACCGACTTCGCCAGGAGGCACTACCTCAAATGGTGCTTTTGGCGCCTTTATTGTCTGCTTGATCTGCTCGTTTATCACCCTGCATTATAGCCTTGGAAACAGCAGATAACAAAGATTGTGATTAACTTGACAATCTTTTATCCGGTTGATATACTCGTTATGATACATAAGAAATACGTGGTCGCACTTACGCTGCGGGAGAGATATGTCTGCAAGCATCGCTTCCAACTTGACACTAAAGCAAATCCTCGCGCCGGTCGCGGGTGATATCGAGCAAATAGATGATGTTCTCAGGTCGATCGGCACTGTTGATTATCCTCTTCTTCAGCAGGGCATGGAGGCGATCATTGCCGCCGGGGGTAAGCGACTCAGGCCCGCGATCTTATTTCTTGTAGCACAGTTTAACCGCTACGACATGGAGCGCCTTCTGCCTATGTCGGCGGCTATAGAGTTGCTGCATACCGCAACGCTGGTCCACGATGACACTATAGACCGCGCTCTCATGCGACGTGGCCTTCCTACCCTCAATACGTTTCTCGATGAAGGCACAACGGTGCTCGCGGGAGATTACCTTTTTGCAAAATCCGCCGTCCTTAGCACGATGGGTGGAGTACAGCGAGCCACGCGCATCTTCGCTGAGGCCCTGGTCGCCATATGCGAAGGGGAATTAGAGCAGAAGTTTTCCAGCAAGCACCTTCACACATCGCGCGACCGGTACTACAAGCGAATATATTCCAAGACGGCCGCCCTGTTTGCCGCTGCCGCTGAAATAGGCGCTGTGCTTTCCGATGCGCCCGAAGATGAAGTCCAGAGTCTCCGGCAATATGGCCGGCAGATCGGTATGGCGTTCCAGGTTATCGACGACATACTCGACATGGAGGCAACCTCGCAAGAACTAGGCAAACCGAGTGGCGCCGACTTGCGGCAGGGCACGGTTACACTGCCTACGATGCTGTACCTCGCATCGGCATCAGAGTCGGATCATGAGGATGTCAGGCGGCTGGTTGAGGATGAAGGTCGCCACGACGGGCTGGCCGACGAGATTATAGTGAAGATAGCACGTTCAGGTGCGTTAGACGAGGCGCATCGTGTTGCTCGGCAATTCGCTGATGAGGCAAAAGCCGCGCTCATCGGCTTCCCGGATATTCCGGCTCGTAAGTCGCTCTTGGATCTGTCAGACTTTGCTGTCGAACGCTCCTTCTAGGATCTTGGGTTTTGGGTTTTGAATTTTGGATTAGAAAGAAGCCAGTAAATCTAAAACCCCGCCCAGGCAAATACCTCAGTGACTGAACATATCATTAGCGCCACGCCGCACCGCAGCCTGAACCTCAGCCGTGCTTACCGGCCCGAAGATTTGCCCCTACTTGTTCAATTGCTAATTGATGCCGGCGCCTGGCCCTCGTCAGGACCACCAACCCCTGATCTGATCATATCGCGCTGGACACGAAGAGGAGTGCGGCCTGAGGAGCAGGTACGGGTTCTTGATGACAACATTGCAGGTCTACAGGCATTCTGGCATGCAGCCCCGTATAGTGATTCCTCAGGTCGGCTTGGCTTCGACATCGTGGTTCACCCACGATTTAGGCAGCAGGGACTAGGCTCTGCCATCCTGGCTCTTGTAGAATCTGACGCGGCCTTCAGCGGCAGCCGACGCATGACTTGCCCTGTTTTCGTTCCGGCGGCTGGAGACGTACCTGTGGGGGCACATTTCCTCCATAATCGCGGCTATCGGACTGACCACGGTTACTGGCACATGCGCCTCGATGACATTGCTCGGCAAACCTCAACTGCATGGCCGCCTGGCATATCAGTACGCGGCATCGTAAACCTGGAGGAAGATGTTGAGCTTTGGTGTAGACTTGTCCTCCACGCCTTTAGCGAAGAAACAACCCCCTCCGGCGTGCTGGCACAAATGCGCGAGCCTGGGGGATCTCCTGATGGGTATTTCTTTGCTGTGGATAATGCGACCGGGCGTGCCGTTGGAACCAGTCGTGCGCGTATTGATACGTCTGGAAGAGTCAAGGTTGGTTATGTGGGCACAGTTGGCGTAATTCCCCAGTATAGGCGGCGAGGTATTGCGGAGGCGCTGATCAGGCATACGTTAGCGCATTTAGTAACTATAGGCTTGGAAAGCGCGACCTTATTTGTTGAGAGGCAGAATGTGGCCGCACGACGTATCTACGATGCAATGGGCTGGCGGCCGATCTATCGAACAGATCACTATTGGAAGGCTGTCACGAAGCCCCCTGAGCATTAAGGGAACAAGAGTTGAACAGGCCTGACGGAAC
>JBDSDS010000261.1:0-11470 GCA_039920445.1 Chloroflexia bacterium | reverse complement strand
GGCGGCCTACTCCTCCTCTCATGCCATAGCGCAAAGCCGCAACCAGGTTCTGTACAACCAGCAACACACGTAGGAACGAATGCTCGACGTCCACAGGATGCCCGTAGTGCAACACTGGCAAGCGGCGATGCGCTTCAGCCAGGAACAACAATTCGAGATTCACAAACCGCAATAGTCCAGCCAACGCCTCGAAGTTCCCACCACGCAGGTAACGCACTAGCAGCGCCAGACCATGCACCTGTCCCGCTGTTTCTTCGTTGAGCAGCACGGCCAGCACAGTCTTACGCTGCAACACCGGATAGACTTCGAGTATGTACGCAATGCTCATGGAGAGAACGGCAACGCCGGTGAATCCTTCTACCACGGCGGTCAGCCGCAGCAAGCCGTGCAGTGGCTGAAAATCTCCATAGCCTATTGTACCCAGCGTTACTCCACTGAAGTACAAGGCGTCCACGAGACCTGGCTCACCTGATTGCCCTGGGATGTTGAAAGCGCCTGGAATGCTGATCCAGGCCGCGTATATCAACCCAAAGGCAACTACCATTAGCGTGACCCATGTGGCTACCAGTACCACAATCAGTAATGGCACGGCTAGAGCGAGTACCCTGTGGCGCGAACGACCTTTTAATGGCCTCGACGCCAAGCGAAGGGTGCGCCAGGTAAAGGTTTGCAGTCGGCTGCTGAAGGGGCTTTCGGCTTGCGGGTGCAGCACCGTTACGAAAACGTCGAAGAAGGTGAGACCTACGAGGAGTAACCCTACGATAGTAACGAGGACGGGTACGACCATCTAACCGCTCCCCATCTATGGCACACGTGATGAGCATTGGATTATAGAGATACACCTGTCCATGCTAAGGAAGATCTTAGCCATCTTATCGCCTGATGCCTGACATATGAAACCTCAAAGCAAGTAGTAACTGCTCGTCACAATTAAGTTGATGGGGCATTGGTGTTTACGGTGTTATTACCACCATCACTATCACTATAATTATTGGCATTATTGGCATCGTTGATGAACAGCACTTCCGCGTCTAGGTCAGCCAAGTCGGCTATCAGTAAAGTAGTTGAATCGCTGTCATGCCCTAACCTCTCAATTCTATCCATGCATATGGCGTTCAGCTGTTTCTCTCCAGCCATAGTTATGAGCTTCCCAATTCCAGCCCTGTACGGGTTCCCCAATTCTTGCACATCAGATACAATTTCTACCACTTCGTAGCCACTCAATTCTTCCAGATATTGGCGGCAGTCAGCCTCCTGCGCCTCAAGGCTTAACTTGTCGTCTTCGTTGGTCGTGTTGACCCTACAATAAATAACTGCTTTCTTCACAGCTGATAGTCTCCTTCCGATTGTTCTGCGTCACCCATAAGTGGCTGCCTGCGTTCTTATCTGTCTGAGTAGTAGAACGGCATGCCCCGTCCTGGTGTTATGGCAGGCATATGACAGTATAGGAACGGTGTTCTTGATGAACTAGCGCTATTGAGTAACTATTTCATGATATGTCCCGCAATAACCATGCGCTGAACCTGATTCGTCCCTTCATAAATCTGAGTAACTTTTGCGTCGCGCATGAAACGCTCGACAGGGGATGCCTTTGTGACGCCGATCCCACCGAGTACCTGGACCGCATCCGTTGTGATGTGCATCGCGGCGTCGGTGGCGAAGAGCTTTGCCATCGCAGCTTCCTTGGCGAACGGTCTACCTTCGTCATAAGCAACTGCCGCGCTATAGGTGAGGAAGCGAGCTGCTTCAACCGCGACGTGCATATCAGCGAGCATGAAGCTGACGGCCTGATTCTGCCCAATCGCCTTGCCGAACTGTTGCCGCGCCTTGGCATGGTTCAGAGAGTAGTCATACGCGCCTTGTCCCAGACCGACCCCCTGCGCCGCGATCTCGATCCGGCCTATGTCAAGCGCGGCGAGGGCGATCCGCAGCCCCTGCCCCTCCTGTCCAAGTAGGTGCTTGGCGGGAATGCGACATTCTTCGAGGTAGACTTCGCGCTGCACCGACGTGCGGACGCCCATCTTTTGTATCGGCTCTCCAAAGCTGAGTCCGGTTGTGTTCTTGGGGATGATGAAGGCGCTCACCCCTGTGCCGCCCGCTTCCGGATCGGTCGAGGCAAAAAGCACGTAGGTGTCGGCCTCACCTGAGTTGGTGGCGAAAGTTTTCTTACCGTTGAGGACGTAAGCATCTCCATCGCGCACGGCTCGTGACTGCATCGAGGCCGGGTCGGAGCCTGCGCCAGGCTCGGTAATGCTGAAGCAGGCGAGCGTCTTGCCTTCACACATTGGAACCAGCCAGTGTTGCTTCTGCTCTTCGGTACCATGTTGCATGATGCAGGTCATCGGGGCCAGGTGAGAGGCGAGCACAAGCACCTGGGCCGATTCGACGCGCCCGATCTCTTCGAGGGCGATGATGTAATCGAGCAGGCTGCCTCCTCCTCCTCCGTGACGCTCAGGGAAGGGGAGGCCTGCCAGCCCTGCCTCCACACACTTGTCGAACACCCAGCGGTCGAACGTGCCAGCGTTGTCCCGCTCGGCGACGGAGAGCGCAAGCTCGGTCTCGGCGAAGCGTCTAATGCGCTGGCGCAGGTCAATTTGGTGCGGTGTAAGGCTGAAATCCATTTTGCCTCTTCAGATTGGAATATCTGTTACCTGCCGCCTGTGCGCTTCCTGGCCCAGGCCGCCAGGCGTTCCCCGGCAGCGTCCAGAGTATCATCGCGTTTGGCGAAGCACCATCTTGCCAGGTGCGCGCCTTCTACGGGATTGTCGTAAAAAGATGATGGGGGTATGCACGCCACGCCGCCCTCCACGGTCATATGGCGGGCGAACTGTATGTCGTTCTCGAAGTCGAGACTCGAGATGTCGGACATAATAAAGAAAGTGCCTTGCGGCCTGATTGGGTGGAGACCAGCCTGATCTAACAACGATATGAGCTTATCCAGGCGATGTGCGTAATCTTCCCTGAGAGCGGCGTAATACCCACTTTCCGAGGCGGTTTCCAGCGCGAACGCTACCGCTTCCTGGAATGGGGCCGCACAACAAAACGTGACGAACTGGTGGACCCGCCGGATTGCCTCGGTCAGGTCGGGTGGGGCCAGCACATAGCCTATTTTCCATCCCGTTACACTGAACGTCTTTGATGCGGAGTTGATCGTAACTGTTCTGTCACGCATTCCAGGCAACGAAGCCATCGAAATATGGCGGTTATCATCGAATACAAGGTGCTCGTACACTTCATCCGTGATTGCGAGCGCATCATACTTTGTGCATAGGTCGGCTATTTGAAACAATTCGTCGTGGGAGAAGACTTTACCCGTTGGATTGTGCGGTGTGTTGGCAATCACAGCGCGTGTGCGTTCGCTGAATTGGCTGATTAGCTGATTGGCGTCGAAATGCCAGTCTGGTGATCGGAGGGTCACAAAGCGTGGTATGCCGCCCGCCATCTCGATAGATGGTACATAGGAGTCGTAGGCAGGCTCGAAGAGAATCACCTCGTCGCCTGGATTTACCAATGCCTGTATTGTATCGTAGATCGCTTCGGTCGCCCCATTTGTGACAGTGATTTCGCGCTCAACATCGAAGGTCAGGCGCATTCTATCTTCTGCGGTAGAAGCAATCGCCTTGCGTAGCCTGAGAGAGCCGTGGCTTATGGCATATTGGTTAATATTATCAGCAATGGCCTGTTGCGCGGCGTCTTTTAGCCATTCGTGCGTCGGGAAGTCAGGAAAGCCCTGGCTAAGGTTGACAGCGTTATGCTCGGCAGCGAGGCGGCTCATCTCTGAGAAGATGGATGTGCCCATCTGCTGAACACGGTTTGCCATGCGCCGGTTGCCTGTTTCCGACATGCGTACGACCGAACTCATGCTGCTCACCTCCTGAATGCGCTTGGGGAACGCCGCATTATATCACAAGAGGTGAGGGCACAACGCTTGCTTCTAGCTGAGGTATACCGCGCTTGCGGTCTATCCAAAGAGGAGACAGTTATTATGAAGCGTAACAACGCGGGGCGCAGCCAGAAAGACGAGCAAAGGCTCTGGGCAATAACGGCACTAATATCGTTTGCCGCCGCTCTTGGTGTGTCAGGTGGGACCAATCTGATAATGCTGCTGACGGGCAGCGACCTCATCAAGAAGCACCGCCCAACTCTCACGTTTCGCTCGGCGATATTTGGCGATGGCCTTATTCTGCCGTTCATCAACGTGTTGATGATGAAGTCATTCCGGCGTTGGCGACCTCGATTGTCCGCGCGGACCGGTCTGGTGCCGATAGCGGGAGGCAGTATTATCTCCCTCATGTTTCACATCGCGCAGGGGAGAGGCGGCATGGTCAACTGGACAATGACCCGGCCCTGGCGCTGGAACTTGCTCGGCTATTACCACTTCGTCTACATGGCAACACAGTTCTCTTACATGCTGCTTTACCTCACGCAACTCGGTGGTCGCTGGGCGAAGGGTGAAATAGAAGATGATCAGAAGCGCGACCTCGCCCTGATCGGCGCGAATCTTGGAGCGTTCGGTGTGCTGTTGTATACAGACTACAACTGAGTTTGAGACCCTTTCCATCTTGTTGATATGCCAACAAGAAAGACCATGCCAGCATAGATTGCCCACAACAGCATATCACTTGCGGCCGTCTTACCGCTCCCTGGCAGCCTTGCAGGTATAAAAGTGAACGGTCTGAATCTACCGTGCGCACCATGTAAAGCATAGGTCCGTTCCCCCATCAGCACAAGCCCCAGATTACTGGTAGTGATGGGACTGCCATCTGGCATTGTACATGGGATTACGGCAGTCACATCAAAGCCGTCGGAAGCGTTAAGCTGTGCTGTTGCAAGCGGATCACCGAGTGGCTGAAACTTAGTAACTTCACCATCCTGGTTGGTAGCCAGAGGGAGCACAAGATAAATAGCGACAACGGGCTCCCCAATAGACCAGTGACCCCCTTTGGCATGGATAACAGTACCAGGTCCTCCACTTTTAGGGGTGAAGCCCCACCATGCTTCTGTTGCTCCCTCAGCTGTCTGCAGACTTGCTGCCAGAAGCATGCATAGCGACAACGTGATTACGATCTTACAACGCATCATACCACTTCTCCTTCTAGAGTTACATGCCATGTCATTGTAGCAACCTTGACCCTTATCTCTTCTTCAGACCAGCCTAGCAACACCTGTGAGTTTGAAGTCACAGAACAGAAGCTAAGGCATTACGAGGCATTGATAGGGCAGTAAAGATGGGGCGCCTAGCTCCTCCGCTTCATGTTACATATTTTAGTAGGTAATCGCAAGGTAAGAACATCTAACAAAACCATCTCTTGTAGAGGCGAACCTTGTGTTCGCCCCTACATCATTATCCGAATCTGCGGTTTTGACAAGTACTCTAAGGAAGCGGCGGAGCGCAGCACTTCAACTCGAAGTCGAGTATGCGCCAGCCTGGTCCCCGCTCGACCATTCGCGCTGTGATTATGTCGGTTTCCGCCCAGTCTGCATCTGGCGAGGCGTTCGGTGTGCCAGGTTCGGTACGTGGGCGCACGCGGCCTGGAATAGTTACCTGTTTCTCGCCGCCCTCGCTATCTTGCTCTATTCCTTTTTGCTTCTCTATCTCAAAAAGCCTTAGTTGTTCGGATGCCTGTTGGATCCTTCTATCCAATTCAGGCGAGAGATCGACAAGACCTGGGGCAATGTAGGCTCGTGCGTCGTCTAGTTCGCCCGCGTACAAATGCAGATAGAAATTCGATAGGGCGCCCGTGGCCGAGCGTGGCGATTGCACCTGCTCCAGGCAGCCGGTGAGTAAAAGGAGGACCAGCGGCATGGCGAGGCAAACCCGTAAGAGCGCGCGAACTCTCGGCTTGTATAGACCTCTCGACCCTGGCCCAGGTTCTGCTTCTTTATGAGTAGCGGGTGGCCGCGCTTGTATGATTTTGTCTATTGGGAAGGGTGCTGTCAATGACTTACGACCAGATTGGTAGGATATTGTTGCTCATAGGTGGCGTGGTGTTCGTCCTGGGCTTGCTGCTGTTCTTGCTAGGGCGCGGCCCTGTGGGTAAGCTGCCAGGTGACTTTACGTTCACAAACGGCAACCTCACCTGCATTGCTCCCTTCGCAACAATGATCTTACTCAGCGTGCTCCTAACGATAATCGTGAATGTGGCGCTGAGGATCATGAACAGGTAAGCACGGCGCTAGTCATCGTCTTCGTCGTCCCTGGATGTAGTGAGAGATGGCTCGCCAACACCTGCGCGGGAACTGCGCCGTCTCTCGGCACCCTTGAGTACGTGCAGGGCGAACCATGTAAGCAAGGTGGTGAAAATCGCCAACCAGAACATCCCCAGGCCAGCGACTACCCCGATTGACGCAGTTATCCAGATGCTCGAGGCTGTGGTAAGGCCGCGCACGGTAGAGCCTGTCTTGAAGATTGTGCCCGCGCCCAAAAAGCCTATGCCTGTGATAATCTGTGCGGCGAGTCTGGCAGGGTCTCGTACTGTGCCCATCCCGTCAAAGCCGTAGACCGACGCGACGGTGAAGCAGGCGCACCCGGCCGATACAAGCATATGGGTACGCAGCCCCGCCGGACGCCGGACCCTCTCTCGCTCGAAGCCGACTACCCCGCCCAGGAGGAACGCAAGGAAGACTCTCGCAAGCGTAATAGCGTCTATATCCCTGAAAATGAATAGGTTGTCCATGCGCGTGGGCCTCCCGGTTGAAGGCATTATAGAGCGCGGGGCGCAGCAGTGCAACAGGATGTGCCAAACAAAAAGGGGCGCCACCAAGACGCCTCTTTGCTTTCAGTTCAGTTTGATTAATCTACGGCTGGCCCTCAAGAGAACGTACGTAGGCAACCAGCATCCAGAGTTCCTCCTCCCCATTCGGTCCGCCATAGTCAGTGCCCCATGCGGGCATGCCGGTCATGTTGATGCCGTGGGCGATGAGCCAGTACAACTGGCCGTCTGACTTGTTCTGGGTGGCGGTATCTCGAAGGTTATTGGCTTTGGGGTACATTGTCTTGCCCAGCGAGCCGTCGCCGCGCGCGCTCTGGCCGTGGCACACCGCGCACTGAGTCTGGAAAAGCTCGGTACCATTTGCAATTACTTCGGGCTGAATTTTGGTCCGATCTTTAGGGTCGAGGAATCTGACCGGGATGTTCATGTCGCCGTACTCGCTGGGGATCATCAATGTCTTTTTAGCGATATTTGCCATCTCGGCCTCACCTGGAAGTGGGGTCTCCGCACGGAGGACTATCATGCCAAGCAGGCCGGACGTGGCCGCGCCCCCACCAACCAGCAGAAGCAGAAGTAGTATCCAGCATCCGCAGCCGCGTCCTCCCTTTTTCTCTTTAGTTTCCTCTACATCTGTCACAACGGTGCCCCGACTGCTATCCATATAGACCTCCTGATGCTTTCGCTTTATTCCTAAGAGGAATACGCCCGCAGATACGAATGGCTTGCGAGGCTTACATCCCTTTCTGCCAACTCTGCTCTAACTAATGATCTTCGTGGTAGAGTTTCTCCCCGGCTCGAACCTCCACCGCTAGGTTGTTCTCGCCCGGTGGCAAAGGGCATGAGTAGAAGGGGCTGTAGGCACAGTATGGATTGTACGCCTTGTTGAAATCGACGACGTATTCACCGCTTTCTCGCTTGTTCAAGTCGAGATAGCGGCCCGCCCCATACGACTCTTTCCCCGAGGTCTTATCGCGGAACGGCACGAAGATGCGATTGCCGTGTAACGGTTCATCGGACGGTGGCATGAAGGCGGTAAGGCAGAGCGACTGTCCGTCCAACTCAAACTCCAGGCGACCTATCCGTGTGTACTCCTTGTGATCGCCGGTGGTTGTTTGTACCCTGAATATACCTGGGTGCTGCTCCGGTACGAGGGTCGCATTTACTCTGTACTTCTCGTCAAACTCATAGTAGCTAAGCCCTTTACCTTGCTCTTTGTCTTCCGGTGTGAGTGGGGAATCCTGGTTGTCCAGGAAGAACTTGTCTTTCTGTTTGCGGAATGCTTCTATCTGGCGTTTCGCGGCGCTCTGTTCGGGTGCTGCGCCGGTCGAGCCTGTGTCTTGTTCTGTTTGGTTTGTCATATCCTTTTTCTCCTACATGAGCGCTGTCTTTCTGTCGATATATTCCAGCGCTGCCAGTATATCATAGCAAACGTGTCAAGCGGAGTTATAGGATGGGAATCAGAGGTAAGAATCAGGCGAAGTAAAGCATTCATCAATTCTCAGTCTGCCATACTTGAACTGAAGTGACGAATAATCCAGATGTAGGGGCGGACCTGTGTGTCATCTGTTCCAACTATTTCCCCTGGACCTTGCCCGGCGAATAAATTCACGGTCTACAGACAAGCAAAGTCCGCCTGCGCGGACTACCTGCACCAAGAGAGTCCTCGTAGGGGGACTTCACTTTTGATGTAGCCCGCGAATTTATTCGCTGGGCGGTCTAATTGCGTAGAATTAGTTGGAACAGATGACCTGTGTGTCCGCCATTTACGGGCGCATCCCAGGCAGGGCGGACACACAGGTCCGCCCCTACAGTATTGTATCTCCCTTTCAGCCAATCCCATCGAGTTACGCACTTGACTAAGGGTGAAAGCGGTGTTATATTTGATGGAACATAAAGACAAAGGCTGTGACGGAAAGAGTAGGCGTGCCGCAAGGCGCAGAGAGGCCGGGCGAGGTGAAACCGGCTCCGAAGGTACGCTGAAAATCACTCCTGAGCCGCGAGCCGAGAGCAGATAATTCGTCAAAGAGCCACTTGTGGCAGGGTGACGGACAATGCAGGTAAGCATCGCCGGGGTTGCTCCACGTTATCGGGGCCAGGGTCGAATGACCCGCTGAGTGGGCGCTATGCGCCAATGAAGGTGGTACCACGGGAAAAGCCCGTCCTTCTCTGTGAGGACGGGCTTTTTGTATTGTGCTAGTAGGGGAGTGGATAGATGGAGATACGAGACGCAGCTGAATTAAGCAGTACCAGTGCATCGGGTGGGGAGGAGGCAACTGTAACGCCTCTGCATCCCCTTCGCAGGTCGGATGGCCTTGTTGCCGTGGACCTGTGGGTAGTGGAGCCTGGAGGCAAAATCAGTATTCACAAGCATGGCGAAGAGCATGTAATCTTCGTGATCTCCGGTGCGATGGATGTTTCTAGCGGCGCATCGTCGTCCGTTGCGCGGCAGAACGCTGTTATTTACATTGGGCCTGGGGAGTCTCATGGTCTACGTAACTCCGGGAGTGAACCCGCGCGCCTTCTCGTATCGACGCCGCTTCTCGTGCGCTCGGAGCGTGGTTTGATGACAGGTGGCATGTCTAACTCGCCTTCCATAGATGAAAGGTCAAGCGCCGAAAGCATGATTAGAGAACGGCCCGCTGAACGTCCGGCATCAAGTGCAAGAGATGAAGATGCCGGTCGGCTCGAAGCCCCGCCGCGAACCGCACAGCCTGAAGAGGGTGACGTACCCGATATATCAAGCCTGATGAAGCGAGGCTCTGATTTGGCAGGTGTGCAGCGGCCTGAGCGTAAGCGTCCACCCACGCCGCCGGTGGAAGTGCAAGAACCGGCAGTCGAGGAAGATAATGAGGGTGAAGATACCGAGGACTCACCAAGTAACCTGATGGAGCTTTTTGTGGCTTTCGAGGGGGGAATAAGGGATAAGCCCCCCGGCCAGGGATTCGGGTCGTACATGGTGCAAGCGCCCGGCCGTAAGCCGGTCGTGAAACATGCCGAGTTTGGTGACAATTTTACTGCGCAACAATCGGAATATGCGTCACTATTAGCATGTGTTAAATATATCATGGAGCGTCTAGGCGCGACCGGGCGTGGTCCTGGTGGCGTGCAGCTTGACATAAGGTCTGGTAGCAACACGATTGTGAACCAGTTACTTGGCACCGAAAAAGTGAAGGATGTGGCCCTACGGAAGAGCCTCGATCAGGCGCTTGAATTGTTGGGCCGGTTCGCTGATTGGCGTATCGAGTGGCACGACAAATCGGAAAGTGTGCGCCTTCTAGGTGGGGGTTGAGCGCATCGAGGCAGGTGGGTAGAAACGGTCAGGCTGGATAGAAGGTTAGATACAGGATAGAGAGGCCAGTTATGTTTAAGCCGGTAGAAGGAAGACCAGATTTCCCCAAGATGGAGCGCGATGTCCTGCAATTCTGGCAGGAGACAGATGCGTTTCGCAAGCTCCTGGAGAAGAATCGCGGCAACGAGCCGTGGTCATTTATCGACGGCCCGATCACAGCCAGCAACAAAATGGGTGTTCATCACGGTTGGGGTAGGACGTACAAGGACATCTACCAGCGTTATCACGCTATGCTCGGCTATGACCAGCGTTACCAGAACGGCTTCGACTGCCAGGGATTGTGGGTCGAGGTGGAAGTCGAGAAAGACCTCGGCTTCAACTCCAAGCGTGAGATCGAACGGTACGGGCTAGACCGGTTCGCCAGGGCTTGCCGCGAGCGCGTAATGAAGTATGCGGCTGAGATCACCAGGGCATCAGAGCGCCTGGGACAGTGGATGGACTGGGACGACTCCTATTACACCATGTCCGACACCAATATCGAATACATCTGGCATTTCCTCAACAAATGCCACACCAACGGCTGGCTGTATCGTGGTACACGCTCGATGCCCTGGTGCTGGCGCTGCGGCACATCGCTCTCACAGCACGAGATGATCGACAGCTACGAGGAAGTAACTCATCGCTCGATCTTCCTGCGTCTGCCGCTTACGTCGCCGGGTCACGAGAATGAAAGCCTGCTTGTATGGACCACAACGCCCTGGACCTTGACGGCCAATGTCGCGGCTGCCGTTCACCCAGAGCTTGACTATGCGCGATTACAGCAGGGTGACGAGGTCTTGTACCTGTCGCGTGGTACTCTCCCTCGCCTGCAAGGGGAATACGAAGACCTCGGCACGGTGAAAGGAGCAGAACTGGTTGGCCTAGCTTATCGTGGCCCGTTTGACGAACTTGAGGCAGTCTCCGGTGTCGAGCACAAGGTGATAGCATGGGAGGCGGTTGGGGAGGAAGAAGGCACCGGCATTGTACACATCGCGCCGGGGTGTGGCGCTGAGGACTTCGAGCTTAGCAAGGTAAACGGTCTTGCCGTGCTTGTGCCGTTAAACGAGGACGGTAGTTACGTGTCGCGATATGGCCAATTCACCGGGCAGCACGTCACCGATGTGGCCGAACCTATCTTCGAGTCGTTGCGTGAGAAGGGGCTTCTGTATCACCTGGAGGACTACACTCACCGCTACCCGGTTTGCTGGCGCTGCCACACCGATCTCGTCTTCAGAGTGGCGACCGAGTGGTACATCGGCGTCGAGGAGATCAGGCCACGCATGATGCGAGCTGCGTCCGAAGTGAAGTGGATACCGGAGTACGCGGGCAAGCGGATGCAGAACTGGCTCACGAATATGGGCGATTGGAATATCTCCCGTAAGCGCTACTGGGGCCTGGTGCTGCCGTTCTATGTCTGCGACTGCGGCGA
>JBDSDS010000260.1:0-7258 GCA_039920445.1 Chloroflexia bacterium | reverse complement strand
ACTACAGCCAGTACCCCTCGCGCTTTATCGAGCAGAAGGTAATGCGCGGGCAGGCAGATGCTATCGCGCTCGCCGAGGAGTACGTCAAGGGCGACCTGCTCACCCTATTTGTAGATACTCTTTTCGAGGCCGACCTGACTGTGTTGAGTAACTATGAGCACGATGGGGCGATGTACGTTGCCGAGGTGCCCGACCCGTCGCGGTTCGGTATCGCGGTCGAGGGAGAAGATGGTTTCGTCAAAAAGATGGTAGAGAAGCCCAAGGAGCCGGAGAGCAACCTGGCCGTGGTGGGCCTCTACTATTTCAAGGACTCACAATGGCTCTTCCGGGCGATACATACCCTCATGGAGTCGGGGCGTAGCTTGAAGGGGGAATATTACCTGGCCGACGCTATCCAGGTGATGATAGACGAAGGCGCGAAGTTCCGCACCTACCCTGTAAGTGTGTGGGAAGATACCGGCACGCCTGACGCGGTACTGCACTCCAATCGCTATCTGTTACGGGGTATGGACAAGGAGAAAGAGCCATATACAAAAGGCAGCACAGTTATTATCCCACCATGCTTCATATCACCCAAAGCGCAGGTCGAAAGCTCGGTAATTGGCCCATATACATCTATCTCGGATGGGGCGACAGTGCGCGACTCGATCATCAAGAACAGTGTTGTGGGCAAGGATGCTAAGATAACAGGCGCAACCCTCTTCGGCTCAATCATAGGCGAAAGAGCCATCATAGAAGGAGCCTATCAGATCCTCAACATAGGCGATGACTCCACAACCACAACCACGAGCAGCAGCAACCTGGAAGTAGACGAAACCTTTAAGTAAATTATGAAATATGAGTTTTGAATTATGAATTAGGGTCCGTACCTCAATAAGTAATTCAGAACTCATAATTCAAAACTCATAATTCCGTATGACGTCTTGGTTAGAGTTATCAGTTGAGATCGACCCGGAGGCGGTAGAAACCGTCGGGGCGATTTTTGCTGAGGTTGGATACAACGGCGGAGTGGTGATAGAGCAGCCGCTGGTCGTACCGGACGGCGAGTATGCCGACTGGTCGGCCCTAGTTCAGCCTGAAATTGACCCGGCGCGTCCCGTCAGCGTACGGACATATTTGCCCAATGATGGGGATGCGCAGGAGAAGCGACAGCAACTGGAGCGCGCGCTTTACTATCTCGGCAAACTAAGGCAAATCAGCCCCCTCCAGGTGCGCGAGTGCAAAGAGGAGGACTGGGCCAACGCCTGGAAAGAATACTACGGCATCTTGCGTATTGCGGACAGAATAGTAATCAAACCCTCCTGGCTCGAATACACACCCCTCAAGGACGACATAGTGCTCGACCTCGACCCTGGCATGGCGTTCGGCACAGGACTCCATGCTACCACCCGCCTATGCCTCCAGGCTCTTGAAGAAAATGTCCGCCCAGGCATGAACATCCTCGACCTCGGCACAGGGTCGGGCATACTGGCAATCGCCGCCGCCAAACTGGGTGGACCAGGCACACAGGTGACAGCCCTCGATACCGACAGCGTCGCCGTAGAAGCCGCAGGGCAGAACGTCGAACGCAATGGCCTATCCGAGCAAATACAAACCGAGCAGGGGTCTACACTTGCGGCTGAGGCAAACGGCCCGTACACGCTTGTGGTAGCAAATATCCTGGCGACTGTAATCATCGACATTGCCCGGCCGCTTCACGATCTTGTTGAGCCGGGAGGTCTGCTTATCACTTCAGGTATATTCATCGATCGTGGAGAGAGCGTGGTGCTAGCCCTCGAAAAGGTAGGCCTTCCAGTGCGGGAGAAGAAGCAGGAGGGCGACTGGCTTTGCCTGGTCTCCGCACGCGAGCAGTAGGTACAGCCGCCCGACTGGCAGGCCTGCCCTGGCGCGTAACTCGTGGGAACCGGGGCAAGCCCTTATCTCCCGACGACCCGCGCTTGAGGCGCATGCTGGTAATCAAGCCGTGCTGTATGGGTGACGTGCTCATGACAACAGCAGCGATTACCGCACTCCGAGAAGCCCTTCCCGATACGCAGATCGATATGGCAGTTGGACCCTGGTCGAGACCTGCGGTGGCGAATAACCCCTGGCTCAACAACCTAGTTGATTTTCCAGAGGCGATACTCAAGAATATAGGGTCATACATGAGTATGGTCAGGCAGATAAGGCGTGGGCGGTACGGCACGGCTCTGGTGCTGGATCGCTCGCCTTTGCTTAATTTACTACCTGCCCTTGCCGACATTCCAATACGCGCCGGGCTGGACAGCGACGGCCGGGGCATCGGCCTCACCCACCCTGTACCCTGCCCAAGCGATAGCGTTCGACATGAGGTAGAATGGTACCTGGACGTGGTGCGCACCCTAGGCCTGCCCGCACGCAGACAGGTGGCGCTTGAGTTCTACCCAACTGACAGTGAAAAAGAACGTGCCAGTCTCCTTCTGTCGGAGGCCATCGGAGAAGAAGGGGAAAGCGAGTCGGGCTGTGTGGCTATACATGTGGGAGGCGGCTCAAATCCCGACATGAAGCTTCTTTCCAAGAGATGGAAACCGCAAAACTGGGCGCGCATCGCTGATTGGCTGGCCGAAACATACGAGCCTACGATATTGCTCCTCGGAGGGCCGAACAAAGAAGACCGCCAAGCCGCTGAAGAAGTGAAATCCGCACTCTTTTCAGCGACACAGCCGTACGTCATCGATATGGTAGGCAAGTTGGAGTGGGGCGAGATGGCTGCTGTAATAGATCGATGCAACCTCTTCCTGGGGAACGATACAGGAGCTATGCATCTGGCGACTGCGGTCGGCACACCGGTCGTGGCGCTCTTCGGGCCGAGCGGCCCGGCACGCTACGGGCCGTGGGACCCATCGGGGCGCAGCAGGGTAGTCGCGGGCAAGAGTAAAGGCATGGGGGCAGAAGCGTTAAGGGATGCTGCACGCGGCAAAGGGGAATATCACAACGCCGTCTCGCCCGAAGAGGTTTGGGAGGCGGTGGAGAAAAGTTACGCGATGGTCATGGCCGAGGGGAGAAAGCAGGCATGAGCGATCAAGGTCAGCCCATAGGCACTACGATTGTGGTAGCGATACCTCCCAACGATATCTGCGCCTTCGCGGACCACTACCGCCAACTTTATATGCCCGACCATATGTACGACATCGAGCCGCATATCGCTATTGCCGGACCATTGATGCCTTACGATGATCTGCCTGAGTATCTCCCCAGGCTGCGGCAGACTATCTCCGCGTGTGCGCCGATGCGGATCTCGCTGAGGGACTTCGGCTGCTTTACAGAAGGCGGGGTGATCTACCTGCGGCCTGCATATCCAGAGAGGATAATCTATCTCTACAAGGCTATCCTGGCAGAGTTCCCCGAATATCCAGTATATGGCGGCAAGTTCGGCGATGACCTTGTGCCCCACATGACCGTCGGCATCTTCTCCGACCCTGCCGATCTGGAGAGGGTGCATGCAGAGTTGTCTGAGATGCGACTTTACCTGGGCTGGGTAATAGAAAGCCTGGTCCTCAAGTATATGGCGAACGATGGTATATGGCGTACCATCGAAGAGATACCTCTCACTGGAACCGCGCTCAATTGGTAGCGCCTGTACGTCCATGAGGAAGGGAGTCAGGACTAGCGCCAAAACTAGAACAAGGCAAGCTCTCATCAAGTTTGTCTATGGGCCGCAAGCATCAAGCCGTGCCGGTGAGAGCCTCAGGCGCAGAGTAAGAGACGGCGGCGAGATAAGGCGCATACTCGTAGTACGCCCCGACCACCTGGGCGATTTATTGTTTGCGACCCCTGCCCTCGAGCGAGTAAGGAAGGCATTCCCCGGCGCGCATATCACGGGGGCAGTTGGACCGTGGGGCAGGGCCATGTGGGAGGGCAACAGGAGTATCAACGCCCTCTACGCAATCTCTTTTCCGGGCATAAAAGCCAAGAAGGAGAGGTGGCCGCTCGCGCCCTATGCGCTGCTCAACCAACATGCCTCCTGGCTGTACCATCGACGGTACGACCTCGGTATTATCCTCCGGTTTGACCACTGGTGGGGGGCAGCGCTCTTATGGGCGGCGGGCGTACCGCGCAGGTGGGGCTACGATACACCCGGTATGGGCGCATGGCTAACCAACTCGGTCCCTTACATAGAGGGCAGACACGAAGTAGAGCAAAATCTGGCCCTTGTCGAGCCGGTCGTGCAAAAATATGTCGAAAGAGCACGCCTTCAGAGGATGGGCGGCGTAGAGATAGCGCGAGGGAAGGGCATCCCAGCGTTACGCCCTCCGCACCAGGCATCACTGCCCACGGGATTGGCCGATGGATGGCTTACTGCCCAAAAGCGTGTCGTGATTCACCCAGGAACGGCCGCCGCCAACAAACTCTGGACTATTGACGGATGGGCTGAGGTGGCAAGCAGGCTGGGGGACGAGGGTTGGTCGGTGGCGCTCACAGGCTCGCCTGATGAGGAGAGGCTGGCGGATGCAATTGTCTCAAGGGTAGAGGAGACACCTCTGCTAAACCTAGTGGGAAAGACGGCCAGCCTGGGGCAACTTATATCAGTGCTCGGCGCGGCGCATATGGTGCTGGGTGTTGACAGCGGCCCCTTGCACATAGCCACCGCACTCGGCAAGCCAACGCTACACCTTTACGGCCCAAGCGACGAGCGTATCTGGGGGCCGTGGGGTAATTCGTATAAGCATCGTGTTTTGCGCGCTCCTGGAACAATGCCAACTATGCACCTCGAAGTAGGCTCTCCCGCGCTAGAAGGCGGTCCTGACATGCGGGCAATCACCGTGGAGATGGTGATGCATGAGGTCAAGGCACTTGTGTGATAGGTATAGTTGGCTAGGAACGAGGAGGCAACTACGTGGATGAAGCAACTTTTCTTGAACGTCTAGCAGCATTCAAAGCCATGCCGGACTGGATTTCCGATGTTCGAGATTTACAACTCATAAAGACGCGCCCGCACCCAGGCGAGGTGAAAATGGAAGCTTTCGCGGCCTTGTATACTCAGGCTAACGACGAACAGCGGAGGCGACTTCCTTACTTATTCCTACCTGGCGAGCCATCGGCAGCGTACGCAATAGATGCCCTTTGCGAGATGTTCATCCAATCAGACCCTATTGAGCAGTCAAGACTTCGGGACAGTCCTCTTGCTCAGGCGTTTAGTTTCAACAGAATAACCGCAAGTGTCTCGCTTATTAACACTACGAAGGATGTAGAACAGCTATGCAAAGGTCTTGCTGCCGCAGTTCTACTAAATGGTCAAGATGACTATCGCGACATCTTAACGGCCTTAGCCTCTCTCTGGCTAGCAGCATCACATGCTGGTATTGATCCCTCCCCTTATTTCCAGGAAGCAGCACGTATGGCCAGCATGGATAATCCCTATGGTATCGGCTCAACCCGAGATCAGTTAGCGAACTTTCATACATCTGCAATTTTCAAAGAGCAAGTAGAGCCCTATCTCCCGGGAGCACTTCGCACATAGGGTAATTGGGTTCTCCGAGTGGTGGAAATGACACTTAAGCTAATATGAAAAATCCTCGAAAGCAAGAAACAAAACCTCAGAACTACCTCACAATAGGGGTCGATGCCAGCCGCGCGCTTACTGAGCAAAAGACTGGTACCGAGCATTACTCGGCAAGCCTGCTGGAAGCCCTGGCACGGCTACCGGAGGCCCAACACTATAAGGCGATACTTTATGTCAACTCAATAAGCGAGGTAGAAGCGCGGGGAAAGTTAGGGTTCGAACCTCCAACATCCTGGCAGATAAGAGCCATCCCCTTCCCTCAGCTGTGGACGCACGCTCGGCTTTCTGTGGAGATGATAACTGGACGGCCAGACGTGCTGTTTGTGCCCTCGCATGTGGTGCCGCTCTTGCATCCTCAGAGGACCGTGGTGACCATACACGACCTGGGCTACCTCTATTATCCCCAGGCGCATACACGCGGTTCGCGTTTCTACTTGCATATCTCCACCTTGTTCAGCGTGCGAGCGGCGCGGCAAGTGATAGCCATCTCCGAAGCGACCAAGCATGATTTAGTCGACAAGTACAAAGTCCCGAACCGGAAGATAAAAGTCATCTACCACGGCAGAGATCCACTTTTCCAACCTGTGAGCGACCAGGCGAAGATAAGAGATGTGGCTGCGCGCTACGGCGTCGCGCAGCCATACTGCCTACATGTGGGAACCCTTCAGCCTCGCAAGAACCTGGGGTTGCTCATTGAGACATGGGACGCCTTGAGACAAACTATGGAAAACCCCCCACAGTTATTGCTGGCAGGTAGGCGAGGCTGGTTGTATAGCAGCCTCCTCGAATCGATCAGGGCAAAGGGGTTGGGCGACCTTATCAAGCTGGCTGACTATGTGGAACGCGACGACCTACCCGCTCTTTACTCCGGCGCGGTCGCTTTGACATTCCCCTCGCTCTATGAGGGCTTCGGCCTGCCGCCTTTGGAGGCGATGTCGTGTGGCACCCCGGTCCTTGCCTCCAATTCTTCATCACTGCCGGAAGTGGTGGGCAACGCAGGCATTTTACTGGACCCACACGACCCGGCAGCGTGGACGGATGCCTTGAGGCGCGTAATATCAGACCCACAACTACGGGCTGAGATGTCACGCAAGGGGCTGGAGAGGGCTGCTCAATTCACCTGGGAAAAGTGCGCGACGGAAACGTTGGCTCTGCTTACCAGCATATAAGGATAGAACCTATCTCAAAATAGGCAAATCCGTCGGGAGGCGTACCCGCTATCCGTTGTCATTCTGAACGCAGTGAAGAATCACTACAGGAGAGGCTGTGCTAAGGGGACTGATTCTTCACTTCGTTCAGAATGACAACTCGAAGTCTTATCTTTTCCTCATACTGAGCACCATTTTGAGATGGGTTCTAATAGAACTTGGTCGGCGTGATGCTGATTGGCTCGGTGTACTCCCGTCCCATCGACTCCCCTGTCCAGCCGAACTGCGCCAGTTTGGCGGCATATTTCTCCACGTAAGCAGGCAAGGCCGGAGTCACGCCACCTCGTTCCGGCAAAGTGGCCTCTCCTTCAACCATAACTACATCATCGCCGCCTTTAGTATCATCCAACGCCAGCATGACGCGCTTATTACTTCCTAAGTTCCTTATCTTCTGGTCATCCTTGCTGAAAATCAGGATTCTCTCCCCGTCCCACAGGAACCAGACAGGCACAAGATGGGGCCGGCCATCGGGGCGAACTGTTCCCAACCAGATCATCAAGTCGTTACGTAAACGCTCATCGGCGTGCGC
>JBDSDS010000259.1:0-5899 GCA_039920445.1 Chloroflexia bacterium | reverse complement strand
GCGCAGTTCTCGACGCATATGTACCTCAACTTCTATGTGTACCAGTACGCTACAGGGATCGCGGCGGCCAATGCGCTGGCAGCGGGGGTGTTTGGCGGAGAGCCGGGGGCTGCCGAGAAATACAAGCAGTTCCTCAGCGCGGGAGGGTCGAATTACCCGTTGGAGGTGTTGAAGATAGCAGGGGTCGATATGACGTCGCCGGAGCCTGTGGAGCGGGCTTTTGATGTGCTGGAAGGGTATGTGGCGAGGCTGGAGAAATTGACGGCCTAGTCAACACGGATAGCTGAGTGACTGTCTGTTAAGCTGAGTTGCGCGCCCGCCCTGCGAATGAATTCGCGGACTGGCTCTTAGCCACTGAAGGGCGACTTAGCTCCTTAAGCCCTATCTGGAGCCAGCCTCGTCAGGTGCTCTGTGATCTGCGTGACATCAGGAGCGGATCAGGCAGCTTGCTCTCGATGAAGCCCAGTGGCCCCAGCCGGCGCTTGATCTCGCTGAAATGACGTTCCCCACGCAGCAGGTAGCTGATCCCGTGCCAGACACTGGGTATATGCCTTGGGATGGAGTAGCATGCGCGGGGGAACAACACATAGAAGCCAAGCCAGCGCCGCGCCGCGAGGAGATCGGGCATCAACAGCATGTCAAGCCGGCTCTGGTAGTCAAGCACTTCACCCCTACCAACGATCGAGCCAGCGGCGATCTGCCCACTCCGTATGGCCCAGTAGATACCCTCACCTGTAAGCGCCTCGACCAGACCGGCAGCGTCCCCTACCAGCAACGCCCGTCCCTTCTGCACCGGTGTCCCGGCGCGCCTACAGGGCAGTAGGTAACCGTGGCTCCTGATGACGCGTTTGATCATTGGCACACGAGCGGCAGTGTGCTTCGCATCGTAGCGCTTAAGCTGGCTTCCGTAGTCCGGCATCAGCGGTAAGCCACCCACCCCTACACTCAGGTGATCGCCCTTGGGGAAGACCCAGCCATAAGTTGCCCGCAACTCTCCTAGATCAAGCCCTAGCTTGTCCTGCCAGTAGCTCATGGTGACATCATCAACCTCGACCTCGCTTTCCAGAGCGGCACCGGCCCAACGATCACTCATGAGGTCCAGGCTGCGCGCCACGCGTCCTGTTGCCCCATCAGCCCCTATGAGGTAATCCGCGCTAAAGCGCCCTCTCGTTGTGCTGACCGTCGCTCCATGCTCGTCCGCCTCTGCCGAGATGACTGGCGTTTCGTCCATCAGATGCGCTCCTGCGGAGACTGCTTGCTCGACGAGGTACTGGTCAAACCGGCTGCGCTGCACCATGTATACCAAGGGCGTCTCACTCTCTACGACATATGGCTTGCCGGTCCTCCAGCTGAAATCCACTTTGGTCAGTGTTCTCTCGCTGACCGAGTCTATGCTGAAAGGAAGCGCTCTAGCGGCCTTGTAGGTGACCCCGCCGCCGCAGGTTTTGTAGCGTGGTAGTTTGGCCTTCTCGATGAGCAGTGTGCGCAGCCCGGCTCGCGACAGCTCATAAGCTGCGGTTGCGCCACTTGGCCCCGCCCCGACTATGATCACGTCGTGATGCTCACCACTCATTGGCCGTACCGTGTGAATGAATCTAAGTAGACGACTCCACCAGGCCTTTCAATTTTTGGAAACCGGCCTCCGCTCGCTGAGCGAAGATGCGAAGTGCAATCGGCTCCAGTAACGACATCCCGCGCATATGCAGATCAAGGACATAAATAAACCTCGTGCCGACATCGACCGGCTCGACCCTGCAACTACCGATGAAGCGGTTGGGGCCGGAGATGCTTTTGAATGAGATCCTGTTGTTGTGTACATATTCGGTGAGTTCGTAGATCGCCTTTGGTCGCCAGAATGGCATGAAGTTACTCACCTCCAGGTAGCGAGTACCGACGCCGACAGAGCCATCTGTAATTTGGCTGTTCTTGAGAACACCGGGCATCCATTTGGATTCGTTCTCGAAATTGGAAAGATAAGCGAACACGGTTTCAACGGGCCGGTTGATTATCACGCTTTTCTTGAACCTCATCATTGTCGGACCCTACGCGATACCTGTCCACGTGCGTACCAAACCATGGCGGCACCTGCGACCAGCAGGTCCGCGAAGGCAAATACCCAAACCCAGGTACCAGGGGAGGACCAGTTAACTCGATGCACCGCGGCATCGACAATCACCAGGCCGAGGATCGCGAAGAGTTCCAGCATGAATTGTGACACACCAAAGGACAGAACTTCGATCGGTGCAGCAGATTTCCAGGTAAGAAACGAACCGGTAGCGCCGGTGAGAAAGATGGCGCTGTATACCCTGCCGTGGAAGTCATCTATCGGCCAGGGCCAGAAGCCTGCGAACACGCTGGGAACCAGGAGCAGGCCAATGCTGTACAAGAGAAACATGATCCCCTGTCCCAGCAGGTAGTTGCGCCACAGAGCGGGCATTTGCTGCTGCAAGGCCGCTGGCCAGCGGCGGTAGAGCCACATGAAATAGGCAGAGGCCAGGGCAGGTACAAGATAGAGGATGAACCACAGCCATGTGATTACCCTTCGGAAGTCGAAAACCTCTAAATAGAAGAGGGAACCCCACGTCTGTGGCAGCCGGATTGTGTTGTGATTCTGGATGGCCGTGTATACCATATTCTGGACCACTGCTGGGAACTACCAGACTCTATAGGATATTTGCTCCCTAATGCTCAGTATGGAGCCATCCTCTTATCACTAGGGCTCGTCGCTCTTGGAATTAGCTGCTTGCATAGGCGTATCTTTCACTCATGGGCATTGGTCTGTTTTATCGCAACCTCTATTGGGTTGCAGGCACCATTGTTACTACAGGCATTTGATCTTGAAATATTCGGAGTTCAATACCTATTTTCCCTCATTTCTACCTCCCTAGCCTACTTATTCGGTATTAGTTGGATATGGCTTGGCTACGCATTTCATTGCAAAGCCAAACATCAACAGTTCACCACACAGGCGTAATATACTTTTATAGAAGGCTGTGTCCAAGACTTTCCTTTAAGCGACGCATTGTGGATTTTGGGCCAAGAATCGTGTAATTGGCCGTTGACTTAACAGAACAAATGTACTATAATGGGCTGGCATTCATCTCCTACGCCGATGCCTTGACCGTCAATTCCATATTAATGAGGAGTACGTTACCATGTCCAGTCACCCTATAGTACATGTCGAGTTGCCTTCCGAGAATCCTGAGGCTGCGGCCAAGTTTTATGAGGAAGTGTTCGGTTGGAAGTTGACCCACGACCAGGAGTTCAGCTATTGGATGTTTGACGCTGAAGGAGGGCCGGGTGGTGGTTTTACCAGTCCAGGGCCGTATGATGGGCATGGGTCAGCCGAGGGGTATCAGATCGGCAAGCCTCTCGTTTACCTGAAAAGTGAGGATATTGATGCCGACCTGGCGAGGGTAGAAGCCGCTGGGGGCCGTATTATCATGCCAAGCATGGCTATTGGGGAAATGGGTGCGATGGCGGTCTTCGCCGACCCGAGCGGTAATCATCTTGGCTTCTACAAGTACCCGACTCCCGCCGCCTGATTCTAAACGCAACTGACACGCGATCCCCCGGTGGCGTGTCAGTTGCGTTTTTCTATGGGTTACCGCCGGTCGTTGTACTTCTTGAAGAGGTCGTCAAACAGGGGATTTGCCAGGAGATAGGTACTACTCAGGAGTATTCTGCCTGGGGATGTGCTGAAAAAGCATAGCAAATCTGCAAACCCACTTGACACATCTGTCCTAATACCGTTAAATGGTTAGGTAATTATGTATCCCGTCTTTGTCTTCGGTTCACTCGGACTCACCATCGCGCTTGCCTGGGCCACTTACCAGAGCGGGCGGCTGCTGCGTTCCGTGCCTGTGACCGAGAACCTGCTGCTTGCCCCGGTCGAGAATATCGTGAAGGGGATGCTGGTGGCGCTGTGCGTCGCGTTGGGCCTGTTGAGCGGCGCGCCACTAGGTCAGCTTGGGTGGGGCTTCCAGAATGGGTGGCGAGATATTGGCCTCGGTATTATTCTGGGGTTGATTACTCAGTTTGCCGCTAATGGGTTCACGCTGGCCGCGATCAAGGTATGGGGCAAGGAGATTTACTCTCCAATCGTGATGCTGAACATAATGCCGAAGACGCGGATCGAATGGGTGCTTGTGCCGAGCGCGCTTGGGCTGGCGGTCCTGTTGGAGGAGTTGCTTTTCCGGTCACTCCTGATCGGTGGATTGAGCACGAGCGTGCCGTTGCCTGTGCTGGTGATAGGGTTTGCGGCGATATTCGGGCTGATGCACTCGCCACAGGGGCCGCTCGGTGTGGTTATGACAGGGGTGGTTGGGCTGTGGTTTAGCATGTTGTTCATCTGGTCGGGCGGCCTTTTGCTTCCCCTGACCGTCCACTACGTGGTTAACATCATGCAGATAGTGAAGGCGCAGGACAAGCGCGCCTGGCTCGAAAGCTATTAGGCGTTCTTCCGGCTGCGCGTTGACCCAGGGGTAGAACGACTGCCATGCCCCGCAAGACTTTCCTCAACCGGCACACCAAGGCGTCGGTCCCCGACGAACCTACCGCCGCCAAATATCTCCTTCGATGGTATACAGGCGACCTCTACCGTTCGATAGAGCAGTTTCCCCTACTGACCTCCCAGGCATTGTTTGGTAATGACCTGCCGATGGAGCTTGAGATTGGCTGTGGTACGGGTGAGTTCCTGTGCGGGTTGGCTGCCGAACGGTCGGGGGTGAGTTTCGTTGGGCTGGATATAAACCTGAAGTCGCTTTTTGTGGGGGTAGAGAGAGCGAGCGCGCTTTCGCTGGAAAATGTCAAGTTTATCAAGGCCCCGATTCAGTTCCTCTATCCGCTCATGCCGTCCGGCTCATTGCAGGCGGTCTATATGCATTTTCCAGATCCTCTGCTGCGTCCGAAGTACCGCAAGCGTAAGGTGCTGAACGAGGAGTTTTTGAGGCATCTCAGTTATGCGCTTCAGCCTGATGGTCTGTTCAGCATTGTGACCGATAATGACGAGCTTTTTGAGAGTGTGCTGGCGCTGGTGGAGGAAAGCCCCTATTTTCGTAAAATGCACACGGAGCGATACCTCAGCGGTTTTGAGCCACAAGCCAAGTCACGCTACCAGTTGTACTGGGAGGCGCATGATAAGCCTATATTCAGGTTGCGGTTGGCGAGTGTGAAGCGTGAAACGTGATTACGGAACCGCCAAGGGATTATTGTTTTATTCACCGCAGAGGCGCAGAGAACGCAGAGATTTATGGGAATTAGGGATTTGTAGTCTGTAGGCAATCTTAGCTGACGGCTGATAGCTGATGGCTGATAGCTGACGTTTCACGTTTCTGCCTTTATCTTGCGGGTGCCTTGAATGAGAGGCAGCATAACAAGCGGTAGTTGTTTTCCGTTAGATTGATTAGAGCCGGGGCGGATGGTCTGCCTTGCGGTTACTCGAGGTAGTATTAGAATTGTGGTGTGTTATGCTCAGGCTGCGGCTTGGGTGGATCTCTTCGGGAGAAGAGAAAGGAGGATACAAATGAACGATGACAATACCAGGCAGGTGATAAGGTCTGAGGAGACGGTCGTTGCCGGGCAGCCGGAGCAGACGACGGTCAGCCAGACCGAGACTAGCATGGGAACAGGAGCAGCGACAACGCCGGTGGCTGCTAACCAATCAACCGTGCAGACTACGACCGCTACGTCGACGCCGAGCGACCGGGTTGTATCGCACAACGTAGCCGAGCGGGTGGTCGACCCGGCTGCGGACAAGGCAGCGTCGGTCGGTTGGATAAACAGGCTGATTTGGTTCATTATCGGCCTGATGGTGGCGCTTATCGCAATACGATTTGTGCTGCTGGCAACCGGGGCAAACGAGACTGCCGGATTGGCGCAATTAGTGTATGGGGTGACC
>JBDSDS010000258.1:0-6469 GCA_039920445.1 Chloroflexia bacterium | reverse complement strand
TCCAGCAAGTGGTTGTAGTTGGCCCCCTCGTAGCCCGCTTGAAGGAGCATCGATGCGCCGCCCATGAGCGCATATAGTCCCGCCAGCCCCCAGGGTGACGCGAGCCGGGTGCGTAAGGGCGCATCCTGACCCCTTGTAAAAAGCGCGACCAGCATACCGGCTAATGCGATTCCACCCCCGATGAGCAAAGCCCAATGCTCTCCCCACAAGCGGCCAATATAGCGCGAAAACTGCCCCAGGCTCCAGGGCAGGGCGTGGTTGCCGACCAGATGCTCCCATAGCCCGCCAGCCAGGACAAGATTACCGAGGAGGAAAGGCAAAGGCACCAGCGCCAGCATTATCAGGACAAAGCGCGAACCTAAGCGTGTGTCGCGCAACAGGAACCAGAGGGTAGTTGCGGCCGCCGCGCTGACGGCAGATTGCTTAGTGTAGAAGGCGAGCGCGAAGAGGACGGCAGGCACGTAAAGCCTTTTGTCGTCGCGGTGGGTTAGCGCCCACGCAAGTCCGCCAAGTCCGAGCGCGAGAGCGGGCATGTCCTGCTTGTAAAGGGTGGACCAGACGATAACTGGCGAAAGCGAAAGCCAGAGCGCTCCCGCCAACACGCCTGCCGTCCACGCGCCCGTAATTCGGCGGACGACGAGCGCCAGTAAAATGGCTATCGCCAGGGTTGCGATGAGGGAAATGACGCGTCCGGAGGTGAGTTGCGGCCCTGTGAGCCAGGTGAGAGGCGCGTTCAGTAGGTAGAAGACGGGCGGATAGGGCGCGGAGAGGAAGCCATCAGGCCCATTATGGCGGTAGATATTGTGCCCGCCCGCAAGCTGGATGGTGGCGTTGAGGTTGATGCCCTCGTCGTAGTCGAACTGCCAGGGCCAGGCCAGCAGGCTTGCGCTAGTTTGGGCAAATAGCAGTAAACGGGGGAGAAGCAGGATGAGAGCGGCAAGTAGGAAGCCAGCCTCTACCAACAAAGGCAGACGGCTGGGCGAGTGTGGACGTTGCATCCTGATTGGGCGGCGCGTCAGTTAGGTTAGCTCAAACGTGCGCTGCTATTACGTGGAGTAGCTTAGCCGAAGTAGCCAAGTTCGTCTTTGGCGTCCTCGCTCATCATGGTGGGACCCCAGGGTGGCGAGAATACGAGGTGCAGGTCTACCTCCTCGAGGTCTTCGTAGCGGGCGAGCGAGCGGCGGACGTTGGTCATAAGCTCAGGACCGACCGGGCAGCCGGGGCTTGTTAGGGTCATTGTGATGTCGGCCTTGTTGTCGCCTACGGTGATGTCGTATATGAGGCCCAGGTCTACGATATTGAGGCCCAATTCAGGGTCGAAGACCTCTGCGCGGATTGTCTCTCGCACGGCCTCTTCGGTTGTGGTCATCGTATTCGTTGTATTTGTTGTATTCGTTTCTGCCATAGAGTTGTCTGTCCTTTCCTTACAGGGCCATTTGTCTCCACTATTATACCCCATCCAGGTAATGGTCGTAAGTGTTCCGATATATGTGGTAGGCAGGCTTTTATCTTGAATCACAGAGGCCACAAAGAACACAGAGAGCACAGAGTTTGTATGGGGGTTCTCAAAACAATAATAATCTTGGTCTTCTCTGTGTTCTTTGTGGCCTCGGCGTTCTCTGTGATTCCACGAAAAGTTTGCCAACCCCTAAAGTGAACATTCACTAGCGGTTTGCTGTGTGACGCGTAGATTGCTCTATGCTATACTTCCCAAATCGTCTACTTATCAGGGTGGCTACACAGTCGTTGCAATTCACAATTCATAACTCAAAATTCATAATTCCCACAGGGGGAGGGGGTCTATAAATGCGCGTGCTAATAATGACCGACATGGAGGGTGTGAGCGGGATAGTCGTGTGGGAGCAGGTGAACGGCGGCGAGCCGATGTATGAGGAGGCCAGGCGACTCTACACTGAGGAGATCAATGCAGCGGTGAGAGGGGCAAAAGCAGGAGGCGCGAAAGAGATTGTGGTGGTTGACTGCCACGGCGCGGGTAAGGGCTGGCAGTTCAACTCACTGGTGCCTGAATTGCTCGACCCTGACTGCGATTGGGTGGCTCACCATACATGGTCGCGTTATACCGAATTGCTGGAGCAGGGGTGCGATGTGTGCCTGTTGGTCGGCATGCACGCTCGCGCAGGCACACCTGACGGTGTACTGTGCCACACGATCTCCACCACCAACTGGTATGCTCTGCGGTTCAACGACGACCTTGTTGGAGAAGTAGGCATCAACGCGGCGCTCTGCGGACATTACAACTGCCCTATCTTGCTGGTAACGGGAGATGAGGCGGTATGCCGAGAATCGAAGGAGTTGCTGGGTGAGGGCCTGACAACGGTGGCGGTGAAGAGGGGGCTGTCGCGCTACTCTGCCCGGCAGATACCCCCCGTGCGCGCCCGCGAGATGATAGAGGAAGGGGCGAAGCGGGCGCTGAAAGACCTCAAGGTGGTGAAGCCCTATGTCCCCGCCCAGCCGACCACTATCAAGATTGACCTCTCAACTGTTGACGCAGCCGCCAAATTCAAGGGTCTGCACGGCGTCGAGGTAGTTGAGCCTCTCAAGGTTGAAAGCCGGGGCGAGAACTGGATGCAGGCATGGGACCAGATTTGGGACTTCGCGTGAAACGAGACGACGGAACCGCCAAGACGCCAAGACGCCAAGTCGCCAAGTACCCGCCAAGTTATTTGTTGTTTTTTATTCACCGCAGAGACGCGGAGAGCGCGGAGTTGTTGGAATTAGGGATTTGAACCTGACGGTTGATAGCTGATCCCTACTCGTCGAAGAGGTAGGTCGATTCCTGGTAGAGCCTGATCTGGTTGAGGGCTAGTTTGCGCTTGATTTGCTCGTGCCACCAGTCATTTTTCTCTTCGAGGGGGGCGTCGCTACAGAGTAGGGTCATCGGCACGTTCACGCGGAGGGCGCGGTGGCTGATTATGTGCCGGGTGATGCCTGTTGGTACGTACTTGCCTACCTCTGCCAGATCCATAATGTCCTCTGGTTTATACGGAGGGAAGACGACCAGCCCGCTTACGCCGTCGTAAAGCGCCATCAAATCCTCGATGTTGTCGGTGTTCACGCGGTGTATGCTCACCTGGGGGTCGGTCTTGTACGTATCGACCATCCCGTTGAGCATGGTAGTAGGGTCTTTTGCTGCTCCCGGAGCCTCATGCGCCCCACTTACGATGTAAACCGTGGTCTTATCCCCTTGCTCGGAGCGCGGAATTGCAACATAAGAGAGTATAGAGCGTGCGAGTAGTTGGCGACGTGCATCGGCTATGGACGCACGATGCGCGACCAGTCCATCTACGGCCCTAATCTCAGCCAGGAAAGTCTCAGGTGCGCGTCCGGTAATGAGATGGTACCAGGTAGTTAGTTCTACCTGGTCCGAACTGTAGTCTACTACCTGTACGAGAAGATGGGGGCAGCCTATGTTCCTGACTGCGCTCGTCCGGTTCGCGCCATCGAGTACCACATACCTGTCGCTATCGGGGATGGGCGCGACTATGGGTGGGCTTTTGAGGAAACCGTCGTTTCGCAAGCGGGCTTCAAGTCGGGCTACGCGCTTTTCATCGGCATGCTCGTGCAGCACGAGCGCATCGATCGGCAAAAGGCGCAAGACGGGCATATCGGTGGTCGGTGGTCGGTTGGTGCTCTGATCTGTAGTCACTGGAGGCGCGTTTCTCCCATGCCTATCAAATATATGAGGGACAGGCTGCCTATTTATAACACAAATGCGGAGTGTGGACTAAGGTGAGGGAAAAGGTAAATGTTCAGACTTGGGGTGGAGAAATGAGAATGTAGGGGCATGAGCGAAGCGGAGGGCGTGTGTCCGCCCCTACACTACCCTAAATCTGAACACTTACGGGACAAGTGACCAGAGACCAGTTGTCGGTTCTTACACATCATTCGCCGCGTATGTCCGCCCCTTCCAGGTGACGCCTTTGCCGGTGAGCAAGCGTAGTAACGACCAGAGCATGATCGCTCCCATGATGGCTGTGCCGATAGGTTGGGTCAGGGTCCAGATGGGAGGCAAGCCAAGTTTTCTATCGAGGTCGCGGCGCATTATGAGCGGTAACCCTATCTGCCATGCAGTAAGGGTCGTAGTCCAGATGGCGGCTGCTCTATCCGACGCTGACTTGCTCTTGTTCGCCATAGCCCATGAGCGCCTGGCCCATGACACCATGCCGATAGGAGCAATCGTAAGCGACAATACCCCCACAACGGCCAAAGCAGCCTGAGAAGGGTTGCTCTGGAGCGAGATCACTACGTTCTTGCTCCACCCCTCCCACACTTCCTGGAAGTTGGTGTACATGCGTACGTTCATCAGGTGCTGCCCGTCTGCTATGAGGAGCCTGTGCCCCGCGCTCTTCACCACTTTGGCGAACTCCTGATCTTCTACGATCCGGCCCTTCACGCTTTCTATGCCGCCTACCGCATCGTACACGCTTCGTCTGATTAGAAGGTACTGCCCGTTGGCGATTGCCGCTGGACTGCGAGGGTCGTTTACTTTATATGCCGGGTATAGGTTCATGATGCCCTGGAAGGCGACAGGCATAATCATGCGCTCGGAGGGTGTGCCTAACTCGTAGAATGGGAAGATTGTGAAGAGGTCGGCGTCGTGAGACAGCGCATGGGCCACAGACGACGAGATTGAGAGTGGGCTATGGACGGTGTCGGCATCGGTGAAGAGGAGCCAGTCGCCTTTTGCCTGTTGCGCTCCCTGGTGCATGGCGTGTGGCTTGCCAAGCCAGCCCTCTTCACGGGGCAATTCGACCCCATTGACTATCTTCAGTCGCTCATCGCGGGCGACCCATTCGCCCAGGATGTCGGGTGTCTCATCCTCAGATTTGTCATCGACTACTATGACCTCATAAGCCGGGTACTTTTGCGAAAGCAGAGAAGGGAGCAGGCGGGGCAAGTTTCGCTCTTCATTGCGCGCAGGCACGATTATAGATACGAAGGGCCATTCACCACCACCTGGTGACTCTGTTTCGATAGCATCAACTGGTGGAACGCTATCCGGCGCTTCCATCGCCTTGAACCCTGCTACCGTAGCAGCCGCAAACAGAGAGGTGATCGCCCCCAGCCCTATGAATCGGATATTGTTCGGTTTGTGTAACATATATGAGTTCCTTCTATAAACAGGATGAAGTGCAGGACCCCAATTAACTTGTAGCAATTCCTCCCTAATACCACGCTTTTTCAGCACGTAGGGATTAGATAGAAGGCAAACTCCAGGCCACACAAAAAGCAGGCCGCTCATACGACCTGCTTCTACACAATTGATTGTGTTTTTATATTGCTAAACTAACAACCAACAACCAACAACTAATAACTCGTCACGCCGCTTGCAACATCACGAGCCTGTTCTGGCCGGAGAGTTTGGCGGCTTTGAGGGCGCGTTCGGCGAGGGCGATAAGCTGCGGCTCCCAGGTACCTTCTCCCGGCTTGGTGCTCGGCATCCAATAAGCAATACCTACAGACGCCGTCAGCTTGATCGGTACGCTGGAGGCAGCGTTGAGGAAATCGTGGGCGGCTACTTCGTCACGGAGGCGGTTGGCGGCGACCTGCGCGCCTGATGCGTCGGTATCGGTCAGCAGCCCGATGAACTGGTCGTCGCGGTAGCGGGCCACGATGTCGCTGCCGCGCAGGGTGCGGGTAACGATATGAGCCATGTCGCGCAGCACGCTATCGCCTACCGGGTGGCCCCATGTCTCATTTACACCGTCGAACTTGTCCACATCTACCAGGAGGCAGGAAAGGGCATACCCTCGACGTGACGAGCGCTTGATCTCTTCTTCAACGCGGATCATCATGTAGCGCCGGTTGAAGAGGCCGGTTAGCGGGTCGTAAAGGCGCTCGGCGGCAAGGCGGGCGTTTTCCATCGCCAACGTCTCGTGCAATTTGCGCGACTGGAGCGCCGCGTCGAGCCTCATCTTCAACTCGGCATCGCTGAGTGTAGGAAGAGAGCCTGGCAGCACCTGAGTTGCAGCGCCGCTGGCATCTATCGTAAGGTTCACGACTGGAATACCCCACCTGTTGAGTTGAGGCTGTATGGTATCGACCTCCTCCGGAGAGCCTGCGATACCTGTAATCATCACTACGTCGGGCGGGGTCGCTTCCAGGATCGCAGTGGCCGACTCGTAATCGTCGGTAGTGCGGGCCGTGTAGCCGAGGCGCATCAGACGGTCGCGCATCGTGCGTTGGTTCTGCGGCTCCGGGTCTATAATCAGCACCACCGCCGATTGCGAGCTTACGGGTGAGGAGACTGGCATCAATTTTACCTCTTCTCTACATGGTTCGACGTTCTGCTACGCCCTGGATGTTCGTCGTTGTGGAAATGTGTGTTACTTTCGACCTACAGTTTTCAGCACGTAGGAATTATCACGCAGAGTATCAGGCTGTTGTTGCCTCTATTCTAGCCCAAAAAGTACTAGGACGCCAACCGTACACCTTTCCTAAAAAGATG
>JBDSDS010000257.1:0-4943 GCA_039920445.1 Chloroflexia bacterium | reverse complement strand
ACTCGTAACCTGCCTTCTCCAACCGCCCATCGGTCCAGAGATAAGACTTGATGGCCTGGTTCTCGGCGGGCAATACACGCTGGCCGTCTACGAGTGGGGAAAGCGGCTCGGTATGAGAAATGAGCTTACGAAGGTCGCTGCCGTCGGGCCGGACTGCATAGATGTCAGTGCCCTTGTTCTCGGCAAGAGGGGCCAGGAACGATACCAACTGGCGGTCGGGCGATACGGCCAGCCCTCTCGCGCCGGACATACTATCTTCTAGCCTGGTTATGAGTCGAGCTGCGATGGGTTGATCGCTCATAGCTGCCCCTGGCATGGGCAACGTGATGTTGTAAATGCCGAAGCCTTCCTCCGCGCTCGTAGCGATTGCCAGCAGTTGGCGGTCACCGTACCAGGCGATGTCATGTATGTCGACGGCCGACCAGAGCAATACAGGCTCAGCGAATACACTGTCAACGCTGCGCGACAGATAGAGATGCCTGGCCCACAGGTCGCCTGATAAGTTGGTGGCGATGGCGACGCTGCGTAAATCGTCGGAGAGTGCGAACTGGCGCACGCCGTACCCTCGGGTGACAGGCTGGCTAGGTTCGCCATCCCCGCCTACCGACCAAAGGTCCGTGCCGTTGAGGAATAGCACCCGACCATAATCGCTCTTCGGAGTCGTCTCAGGGGAAAGGGTTACGCTGGAGGTCATCCGGCTGAATATGCTCTGTGCAGCACCCCAACGCTCCTTGAAGGAGCCCACTGCGTTGCGTCTAGGGACCGTCAATCGCAGGACGTAAATATTCTTGCTATCGAACCCGTAAATTTCGTCGTATGCGTTGTTACCGTCTTGAGTATTTGTGCGAAGACATAGCAGGCCATTCTTGCCACTCGGCTGCAAGGTACATGCGCCCTTCAGGTTGGCAGTTTCGGCAGTCAATCCTTCCATATTAGACTCAACCCTGAGATCGAGGTAATAAGGGGCGTTGAGTGTACCGCCATTGCTCCAGGGGAAGAAGAAGCGCGTGCTGCCGCGCACCTGTGTCCACCAATTGGGCGGGTAAGAAATCGTGTACCCTGATGCGGGATCACGGACAATGTGCCAGGTTGAGGTCTTATTTACAAGCCCCTCCTCGAACACGGGAGTTGCATTAGTAAGATGTACCAGAGATGCCCTGCCCAGTGTGGCGGTAGCGCGTACCGGGGCGCTTACTGATGGCGCCGGTGCGCTGATTGCGCTTGTGCCACTTGTGCTGATTGGTGACGGGAAGCCAATCATGATAGCGGCTGCGGGGATAGTCGGCACCGGGGGGCCTACTTTATCGGAAACGTTGACCACTGGGAGTGGTTCGTAGGAGACGTTACCCTTCGTATTAAGCAGTATCAGGGAAAATATCGCCATCACACCGATGCTTGCAGCAGCAAACGGGCTGGCGGCACGCATAAGGCGAAGGGCGAAGGAGGGCGTCCGCACGGGCATCTGAGTAGACACAGTAGGAAATGGCCGGAACCAGCCGCGCTTGGCTTCTTTGGCGGTCTTGCTCTGGCGATCTTCCTCTTTGAGGCGCTCTATCTCGCGGAAAACGCCCTGCCGAACCTGTGGGGCAGGCACGAACATGGGCGACTCGGAGAATAGGGCGGCGACCTCCATGTACTCGGTCAGCTTACAGGAGCAGGTCTCGCAGGCAGCAACATGATCGTCGACAAACTCGCGCTCTTCGGCAGAGGCGGCGTCGTCCACATATTTACTTATAAGAAGAGGCATCTCTTCGCAGCTGCGTTGCTGCATCATAGTCACCTGTTTGGGTTAGGGGTTCGGGCTGTATGGCCTATATAGGCTGAATACCGTACACCCACGCTCGCATTAGTCAACCGGGTTGGCTTTCTTATACGCCTCGATGAATTTCTCGCGCCCACGATAGATACGGACTGCAACCAGGTTCACTGATATACCAAGCATCTCGGCTATCTCTTTGTAGGCCATGCCCTGGTACATATTGAGCACAAGGCAGATACGCTGGTCGGAAGGGACGTGCGTGAGGGCAGACTGGATTGCGTCACCCTCGGCGTTGCGTATTGCCATGTCGGGCACAGGACTGGCGGGTTCCTGCTCAAGGTCGAACGGCACCCAGGTGATACGCTTGCGCCTCCGCAGGGCATCGAGGGCTGTATTTGTGGCTATGCGGTAGAGCCAGGGCGAGATTTGCAGGGTGTCATCGGTGCGGGGCAGTGCGGTGTACGCTTTGAGGAAAGTGTCCTGGGCGAGGTCGTTAGCGACATCCCAGTCGCTGACAAGGCGGTAGATGTAGTTGACGAGTGGGGTTTGGAAACGCTCAAAAAGCGCACGGAAAGCATGCTCGGACCCAAGCCGTGCCTCGCGTGTGAGGAGGGCTAGCTCGCCGTCCTGCTGCTTGGCGGCTGCCTGCGCTTTGGTAGCATGTCCAACCAGCGCTCCCGCGCCCAATGGGATGCTCATTCGCTCTATTTTCCTCTCGCTGTCCAAAATTATCTCCCGCGCCCAGGGAGGAGTTTGTCGATTTTGGATCTCGGATTTTAGGTTTCGGGTTGCGCTGAGACAAACCAAGGTTCTAAAATCTTTCGGGCTGTTGCTGTCATATTAAACGCCCGACATCAACCGGCTATTACACCCTGTACTTATAAATGTACCGCAATTTACGGGATGAGTCAAAGGTAATGGAAGCTTGCAAGGAGGATCTATCGGGGGTAGCGTCAGAACTCGGGGCATTGGTTGGCTTGGATACTGTTTGTCGGGTATTCTTACCCGGACCGAACCCTCTCCAACTAAGGAGTACCAACACTACTCATGGATTGTCCCCACTGCTCATCCAGCAAGACTAGCCAACGAGCCGAGAAGACCTCTCTGGGCTATAATAGCTTACACTGCGAGCAGTGTAAGCGCAAATTCAATGAAAGAACCGGTACTCCTTTCAACTTCTTGGAGTTCCCAACCGACATCGTCCTGCTCGTTGTAATGTGGAGGCTGCGATACAAGCTGAGCTTGCGTGACCTGGCAGAAATGTTCCTATCTCGCGGCTTCGAGTTTAGTCATGAAGCAGTCAGAGACTGGGAAACACGCTTCGCTCCCCTTATCACTGAACAACTGCGCTCCAGGCGCCGCGGCAAAGCAGGTCGATCCTGATATGTCGACGAGACATACCTCAAGGTCGGGGGCAAATGGTGCTACCTTTACCGAGCCATTGACCGAGATGGCAATCTGGTTGATTCCATGCTCTCGGAGCATAGGGACATGGCCGCGGCAAAGAGGTTCTTTACTCAGGCAAAAGAAGTGGTGGGACATAAGCCGGCGCGGGTAACCACCGACGGACACGACTCTTATCCTCGTGCGATACGCCGGATACTTGGCAGTAAGGTTATTCACAGGACGAGCAGATATCTCAATAACAGGTTGGAGCAAGATCACCGGAGGATCAAACAGAGGTATTATCCGATGAGAGGGTTCGGGAACTTCCAGTCGGCTTCGCGGTTTTGCCGAGCCTATGACGAACAACGAGACTATTTTCGATATCGAACCAGGCCAAAAGAGAAGGTATCACTATCCGAGCAACGCCGGATGTTCAGGCAGCGATTTGGCGCCCTGCAATACCTGATGATGGTTGCCTAACGACACGAAGTTGCTGCGGTCTAGCCATAGTTAGCACACTCGGAGCATGATAGGGAGATTGTGCGCTCTGAGTTCTGACATTTCCATCTAACAGATCTCTTGGGTGGAGACACGTATCTAGCGGGCAACAGCCGGTGAATAGGCGCTGGGCACTAATATTCGCGGCTCTCCACTGCCGTCGGCTGGGACCACCATAATGTTGAAGCCGGCCAGATAACCAGGGCCTGGGTCCAGGTCATCTAATCGTGAATAGAGAATCTGCTCATTGTCGAGCCACTCGACCTGGTCGTCAATACTGCGGGTTTCAGCAAGGGCTGTTTCCTCCATGGTTGCCAGATCAAGGACGTAAAGACTCCACCCACCGCTGTCGGGGTTAGCTTCGAACTTCTTGTATGCTATGCGAGTATTGTCAGGCGAGATAGATGGACATTCAACGTTTTCATGTAGTACTTGCGCTCTCTTAGCCGCCACATCGCCCTCAATCAAATAGGTCTTGTCCCCGGTAGCGAGTGTTGCATAGAAGCGGTTGCTGTCCCGGGCGAACGTCACACCCCAGAGGTTGAAGTCTGCGGAGAATATGCGCTTGCCGTCGCGTATGAGCTCAAACTTCTCGAGGTCCCCGAGTTGGGTGCGGCTCTGAATGTCATAAAGCATAGTCTCCGTCGAGAACCCAGCTTCAGCATATGAGTGTCCACTGACAAAGACGGTAGTAGCAGCAAACCGGCCGTCGGGCGATATACGCGCCCGGCTTGGGAAACCGTTTAGCTCCCAAGAATGCCACGGGTCGGAACCTGGAGCAAACAGGTACGCACTGAAACTTGTCCCGAAGTTATCCCCCTTGAGACAGATTCCAACTCCTTTTGAAAAATGGACTCGCTCACATTCAAGGCTCCCTACTTTGCGAGGCTCATCGAGGCTATCGAGAGGCAGTAGGGCAGTCGGGCCTGAATTACCACCACCGGCGGTGCTCAGGAATGCCATATGAGGTTTGTCCC
The DNA here is from genome assembly GCA_039920445.1 of Chloroflexia bacterium. GTDB lineage: Bacteria > Chloroflexota > Chloroflexia > QHBQ01 > JADMIH01 > JADMIH01. The sequence goes on along the minus strand of JBDSDS010000257.1, from coordinate 323 downwards.
TGAGTGTGGCCGCTAACTCATCCGGGTCTGTGATAGAAATGCTTGGAACCTGTGGGATATTCGCGAAATTGCTCCGCAAGGCTGCCCATGTGACGTAGCCAATAGCAAACAACAGGCACGCGGCAGTCAGCAGCACGAAGACCAGTTTCCGCGAGAAGCCAGGCCGCGGCTGAGGGGCCTTAACCTGGCCTTGAATCCCTTCTGATATCGTATTCGTCATATAGTAGAACTCCTTGTACTACGAATAAGTGCAGCGCCTCCGACCAAAATGGCCGCGACCAATGCTAAAATAAAGCATTGAACCGCAATCTGAATACCTAACT
>JBDSDS010000256.1:0-4362 GCA_039920445.1 Chloroflexia bacterium | reverse complement strand
ATTTGACTTCTTCTATGCGGCCAAGCGGCGTCATCGTAGGCCTTAGTATATCGGCTTGCAGTAACTGAAAATAATGGAAAGGGTCTCTTCGATTGGAGAGACCCTTTCTTTTTGTTTTGCGCTATCTGACTTGGCTCAAATCACGATGTTCACCAATCGTCCGGCGACGTAATGCACCTTCTTAGGTTCCTTGCCGTCCAGATACTGCTTCACACGTTCGCTCTGCATGGCGGCGTTGATAGCCTCATCCTGGCCCACATCGGCGGGCAATTCGACCTTATCACGCACTTTTCCGTTGACCTGAATTACAACGGTGACAACCTCAGCAGCGGCTAATTCCTCATTGACAGCAGGCCATGGCTGGCGGTGGATACTATCGCTACCGCCTGAGGCTTGCCATATCTCTTCGGCAATGTGGGGCGCCATTGGAGCCAGCAGCAACAACAGGTTGGTGGCCGCCTCTGAATAGGCCGACGTCTGAGGGCCGTGCGCGTCGCGGTATGCCTGCATCGTATTCGCCAACTCCATGATCGCGCTTACGGCAGTATTGAAATGGAAGCGCTCGATGTCGAATGTTACCTTGCTTATGGTCAGGTGTACCTTACGCAGCAGATCGCGGTCCGACTTGGAGTAATCGCCCAGCGCCTGCCCGTGACTGCTCCCCGAACCGACCGTAACCTTCCCTTCAAACAATCTCCAAACGCGGTTCAGGAAACGGTGCATCCCCTCCACGCCACGGTCGCTCCACTCTGCATCTTCGTCGGGCGGGCCGATGAACAGCACGAACAGCCGGGCGGTGTCTGCACCATAACGCTCTATCATGTCGTCAACCGGCACCACATTGCCCTTGCTCTTCGACATCTTGGCTCCTCCCAGAGTAATCATCCCCTGCGTGAACAGGCGCAGGAACGGCTCTTGCGCCTGAACCCATCCGGCATCAGCAAGCACCTTCATAAAGAAGCGCGAGTACAGCAGGTGTAGAATCGCATGCTCGACCCCACCTGTGTACTGGTCCACAGGAGTCCAGTAGTTAGCCTTCGCTGGATCGAATGGCGCTTCCGTATTGTGCGGGTCGCAGAAGCGCAGGAAGTACCAGGAGGAGTCGACAAAGGTATCCATCGTGTCGGTCTCGCGGCGAGCGGATTTGCCACAGCGCGGGCAGGGCGCATTCACGAAACTTTCTACCCGCAGCAGCGGAGATTGTCCGTCGGGGGTGAATTCGACATCGGTCGGCAGCACCACGGGCAGTTGCTCTAAGGGCACGGGCACTTCACCACAATCGTCACAGTAGACGATAGGGATAGGCGCGCCCCAATAGCGCTGCCGTGAGATCAGCCAGTCACGCAGGCGGTAACTCGTGGCTCGCTTACCCTTCCCCTCGGCCTCCAGCAGCGCAATTGTCGCGTCCTTGCTCTCGGTAGTCGGCATGCCATCCAGCGGGCCGGAATTAACCATAACGCCGGGGCCAGTGTACACTGGCACGTCCGAACCTTGCTTCAAGACGGGCGCGACCGCCGGGTCGTCACCCGCCACGACGAACTCACCTTCGGGCTGTACAACCGTCATTATCGGCAGGCCGTACTTGATAGCAAAAGCGTGGTCGCGCTCGTCGCTGCCCGGCACGGCCTGGATCGCTCCCGTTCCGTACGTCCCCAGCACGTAGTCAGCAACCCAGATCGGGAAGCGTTCACCGTTCATCGGGTTGGTGGCATAAGCACCTGTGAAGACGCCGGTCTTCTCCTTCTCGGTCGACAGGCGCTCGATGTCTGTTCGTTTTCGGGCCAGGGTAATATAGCTCTCAACCTCCTGCTTTTGCTCGGCAGAAGTGATAACAGCCACCAGGGGATGCTCAGGGGCCAGCACCAGGAAGGTAGCGCCGAAGACGGTATCGGGGCGCGTGGTGTAGACTTTTATCTTCTCGTCATGCCCTTCGACCGGGAACTCCATCTCCGCGCCTGTGGAGCGGCCAATCCAGTTGCGCTGCATGGTGCGGACGCGCTCGGGCCAGCCTTCCAGCAAATCGAGGTCGTTCAGCAGGCGGTCGGCGTACTCGGTTATGCGGAAGAACCACTGTGTCAGGTCTTTCTTGATGACCTCGGCCCCACATCGCTCGCACTGACCATTCACGACCTGCTCATTCGCCAGCACCGTCTGGTCGCTGGGGCACCAGTTGACGGAGGCTCTTTTGCGGTAGGCCAGGCCGCGCTCGTACATCAGCAGGAACATCCACTGGGTCCACTTGTAGTAATCGGGCTGATAAGAAGCCACCTCGCGGTCCCAGTCGTAGATCATGCCGGTCTTGTACAACTGCTCCTTCATGCGAGCGATGTTGTCGGGGGTGCGGACCGAGGGGTGAATGCCTTCTTTGAGGGCCGCGCTCTCGGCGGGCAGGCCGAACGAGTCCCAGCCCATTGGGTTTAGCACGTTGTAGCCCTGCATGGTGCGGAAGCGGGCGATCAGGTCGCCTATGGTGTAGTTCCGCGTGTGGCCCATGTGCAGGTCGCCCGAGGGATACGGGAACATGACCAGCGTGTAGAACTTCGGCTTCATGGCATCCTCCTTCACGAAATACATCTTCGTGTCGTGCCACATCTTCTGCCAGCGCGGCTCTATCTCCCGCGGCCTGTATCTATCGTCCATAACTTCCTCCTTTAACACAAAAAGACCCTTCGTCCGTAGGGACGAAAGGCTGAAGGCTTCCGCGGTACCACCCTGATTGGCGCAATGCGCCCGCTCAAGTGCGCTGTATCGGGCGCTCCCGGCACCGGCTAAGGAAACCATACTTTGGTTCGTTCACCGTGCGGCTCCCCGGCGAGTTCGGCCATCGCGTTCGCGTCCACCGCAGAGCTTGCACCAACCTCTGCTCGCTGTATCTGGACCAGCCTACTACTCCGGATCAATGCCAATATTCAATTGTGGGTATTATAACGAACGTAGGGCTGGGTGTCAATCGGTCTTTGGGCTGAGGTCAAAGGCAATCTGTTAAAAGATATAGGTTGAAGTGCAGGCTACTTTCATGCTGCTTGTGATGGACTTACGGGTGTAGTATAATTTGCCACTACGTAACGCCCAGCAACCGTACCGCAGACCAAGAAGACTCTCGCAGGTCTAGGCGTGAAGCCGCCTTTGATTACTTGCGAGCTTGTGCCGCCACTCAATTGAAATGGAAGATGAGGGAAGAAATAATGGATTTCATTGACCAACTTCAAGCACTAGGCAATAAGATTCCCAGGCTGTCTGAAGTGCTCCAAACCGAGGAGGCGACCAAGAATGCATTAGTGATGCCGTTCATAGGGATTTTGGGCTATGACATTTTTGACCCGACTGAGGTTATCCCCGAGTTCATCGCTGATGTTGGTATCAAGAAAGGCGAAAAGGTAGATTATGCCATTGTCAAGGACGGGAAGATCATCATCCTATTTGAGTGCAAGCATTGCGGAGGTGATCTTAACATACGTCATGCTTCGCAACTGTTTCGCTACTTCTCGGTAACTGACGCTCGTATTGCTGTGCTGACGAACGGAATTGTCTATCGCTTCTTCACAGACCTCGAAGCCAAAAACAAGATGGACGAGAAGCCTTTCCTTGAAGTTAGCATGATGGATCTAAACGAAGTGGCGGTCGCAGAGCTAAAAAAACTAACTAAGACAGCCTTCAACATTGACGACCTCATGACTACTGCAGGTGAGCTCAAGTACACACGTGAGGTTAAGCGGCTCCTTGGCGAACAATTAGAAAAGCCGTCTGATGATTTCGTCAGGTTCTTTGCCTCAAAAGTGTTCGATGGGCCTCTCACACCAACACGTCGTGAGTACTTCTCTGGTATTACCAAACGAGGCTTCAACCAGCTTATCAACGAGCGTATCAATGAACGTCTTAAGTCTGCGATGTCAGGCGCATCTGGGACCGAGAATGCGGCACAGCAATCGATTGCTCAGATGCCACAAACACCTGCACAGCAGGGCGAGCCAACCCAATCCGAGAAGCTTGTTCAGACGACGAGCGATGAACTCGAAGGTTTCTACGTCATCAAGTCATTGTTGCGAGATCTGGTGGATCCCAACCGAATCATCCACCGGGATACTCAAAGTTACATGGGGATTCTCCTAGATGACAATAATCGCAAACCATTAGCGCGACTGTACTTCAACCGTTCGCAGAAGTATCTCGGACTCTTCAACGAGCAGCGCCAAGAGGACCGAGTACAGATTCAAAATCTCGACGACATATACCAGCACGCTGAGAAGCTACGGCGCGTCTTTACCTTTTATGAGCGCGAGGCGGACTCGTTACAATCGAACAAAACACAAAACGGCAACCCCTAAGAGCAGAAACGCCGTTTGTATAACCTTCTTGGTGGTG
>JBDSDS010000255.1:0-3896 GCA_039920445.1 Chloroflexia bacterium | reverse complement strand
GAGCCTGCGCTTGATTACGTTGTGGTGAAGATGCCACGCTGGCCGTTCGACAAGTTTCGGGGCGTTGACAAGCGGATCGGCATGACGATGAAGAGCACGGGCGAGGTAATGGCGATAGGGAGGTCGTTCGAACAGGCGCTGTTCAAGGCGTTACGCAGCCTCGACACCCGTTCGTCTTGGCTTGAGGTAAGCGATGCCTGGACGCCCGAAGCCATAGCAGAGTGCCTCGCCAATCCCACGCACGAGCGCCCTGCCGCTATATACAATGCTCTTATGCAAGGCTGGTGCGTGGAGAAGATCAGTAGGCTCTCAGGCATTCACCCCTGGTTCATAATGCGATTCAAGGCGATTGGGGAGATGGAACGAAGATGCCGCGAGGGGCTTACGGATGACGTGCTCAGGGAAGCCAAGCAGATGGGCTTCAGCGATGAGCAACTCATTTCGCTTGATAACAGCATACCGGGAGAGACGTCCGTTCAGAAGAACCTGGTGCTGAGGCGGAGGAGGCGCGAACTCGGTATAATGCCGACCTATAAGATGGTCGACACATGCGCGGGCGAGTTCGCAGCGACTACACCGTACTTCTATTCTACCTATGAGACCGAAGATGAAGCCGAGCCTATGGCCGGAGCGAAAGTGATTGTGCTGGGGAGTGGACCTATACGCATCGGACAGGGGATAGAGTTCGATTATTCGGCGGTGCACGCAGTGGAGTCATTGAAGGAAGCGGGCATAAAGGCGCTCGTGATCAACAACAACCCTGAGACGGTGAGCACCGACTACCACCTGAGCGACCGGCTTTACTTCGAGCCGCTAACACTCGAAGAAGTGCTGAACGTAGTCGAGAGCGAGCAGGAGGGGCTCCTTGGCGTTATCGCGCAGGTCGGGGGGCAGACGGCGCTCAATTTGATCAACCTATTGGTGGAAGCGGGTGTTAGGATACTTGGCACTTCGCCGGAATCGATAGCCGCCACCGAAGACCGCAAGCAGATGGCGGCAGTGTGCGAACGGCTCAGAATACCTGTCCCGGCGTGGACCATCGCCCACAGCCAGGAGGAGCTAGAGACGTTCGCGCCGCGCATCGGCTTCCCGGTGCTAGTGAGGCCGTCGTACGTGCTGGGCGGGCGCGGGATGAAGATAGTACAGAACCATAACGATTTGAGGAGCTACCTTTCGGGGCTTGGCTCGCAACTGCGAAAGCATCCCGTTCTAATCGACCGCTTCCTGGAGGGAGCTACCGAGATAGATGTCGATGGAGTATCGGACGGGAAAGAAGTATTCGCGGTAATTATGGAGCAGATTGAGCATGCAGGCGTGCATTCAGGCGATAGCTCTTGTGTCTACCCACCTCAGAACCTGACTGAGCAGACAATTGAGCAGATAGAGATCTACACACGGAGCCTGGCGCGAGAGCTTGGCATCGTCGGCTTCATCAACGTGCAGTATGCGTTACACAAAGGCAAAGTTTACTTGTTGGAAGTGAATGCACGAGCCAGCCGCACGGTGCCCTTCGCCAGCAAGGCAGCAGGCGTGCCCCTTGCTCGCATAGCGACCCGGCTGATTATGGGCGCGACACTTGACGAGTTTGGACTGAAGCGTCCAGCCCCACCGAGCAAGGTATCTGTTAAGTCGGTCGTGCTGCCCTTTGACAAGTTCCCTCTGCTCGACCGCATACTTGGCCCGGAGATGAAGAGCACAGGCGAGTCGATGGGGACAGGTGCTACTTTCGCCGAGGCCTACGAGAAGGCGCAGATAGGGGCGGGTTACCCTAAGCCTTCCGTGTAATCAAGGGTATAGAGGCGAAGCTGCCACCAGGGGCAAGATACCTTGATAGGCAGAGACTCAAGTCCAGCTGTGAGCATTGTTCGGTTTGGCCTGCGGCAATAAGCTCCTGCCCCACACAACGGCAGGTTTGCATCTCGTTGCCGACGCCACGCTGATGATCACTTCGTGTTGCTCGACTCGCCTTTCAAAGGCCACAAAGGGTTCTGGGCAAGTATCAGAATTGCGAATATAGAGGCCACAACGGGCAACTTCAGCGAATCTCAATCGCCACCTATGCCCCACGTCCCAGGCCCGCATCGCGGGCACGAATGATCGCTTCTGCCCGATCGACGACCTGCAGTTTGTCGAAAATGTTCGAGACGAGGTTCCGCACCGTCTTGACGCTGAGCGTGAGGTGCTCGGCGATAGCCGTGTTCGTGAAGCCTTGCGCGATCAATGAGAGCACCTCGCGCTCACGGTTGGTCAGCTCGGGGAAGAGTTGCGGGACCTCAGCCGGTGGGCGCTGCGCGAAGAAGTCCATCACCCGTTTGGCGACTGCCGGGCTGAAGATGGCCTCCCCTCCGGCTACGGCGCGAACTGCACTCACGGTCTCCGCCGGTTCTGCGCCTTTCAGCAAATACCCACGCGCACCCGCCTGCATGGCTGCAAAGACCGAGTCATCATCGAACATGGTGATGATCAGGACACCAATATGTGGGCTGGTCTGCAAGATCCGCCGGGTGGCATCCAGGCCATTCACGCCGGGCATGTTTACATCCATGAGCACGACTTCCGGTTGTAGGTCCGCCGCCAGCGCAACAGCATCATCTCCCGTCGCCGCTTCGCCCACCACATCCATACCCGGTGTGGTTTCTAGCAGCGCACGCAGGCCAAAACGAAACACAGGATGGTCGTCGGCGATGAGGATGCGAATCTTATCCATTATCGCTCTTACTGCTCTTACTGTGCGTATCATGCTCACGAGAATAGTCGTGCCTATAGCCGCACATCTGCCCAACGAACGTGATCACTCAGAATACCCCTTCGGTTTCCCTGGATAGCTCGGCAGCTATTGGCAAGTGCATAATCACCCGCACCCCGCCCCCTTCGTTCGTCTCCACCACGCAGGTGCCCCCCAATTCCTCGGCTCGTTCGCGCATGGAGGCGAAGCCAACCCCGGCCTGGCGATCAGGCGGCAGCCCCTTACCGTCATCCACAATCTCCAATCGCAAACCGTCCTGTAAGGTCAGCGTTATAACACAATGGCGGGCGTTCGCGTGGCGCACGACGTTGGTCAACGCTTCTTGCGCAATGCGATAGCACGCAACTTCGACGGCGGCAGGCAGGCTAGGCAACAACTCCGGCGCGTCCACGTTCACGGTAAAATGCACACCACTGGCTCCATACTGAGTGGTCTGCGCTCGTAGCGCGCCAACCAGTCCCAGGTCATCCAGGGCAGGGGGGCGCAGATCGTAAACCAGGCGGCGAATGTCAGTGATGGCGGTTTGCGCGTGTTTGGTGGCTTCAGAGAGCAGGCTGTCGGCCGCATCGGGATCCGTACGGAGGAGTTGACGAGCGGCGGTTAGTGTGAGGGTCTGACTGGCGAGTTGCGGCCCAAGTCCATCGTGCAAGTCACGGCGTAAGCGGCGGCGTTCCTCCTCGCGAGTTGTGACCAACCGCTCACGCGAGCGCTGCAAGTCGGCGGTCAAATGCTGCAAATCAGCCATGAGCCGCACGCCATGAACCGCCGCGCCTGCTTGCTGTGCTAGGTCTACGAGCAGACTCCGATCCACAGGAGCGATATCTGATTCGCCGCGTCGCGGACTCACCAGGAGATGACCCACCAGATTACCTTGATAATTGAGTGGAAAGCGCGTTGGTTCCATCGCCGATACGCCACTGGCTGCCGCTATTTCGATGTTGCCGCTTTGTTCGAGCGCAATCGCAACATAGGGTAGCCTCAGCGACTCGCTGACGGCCTGCACAATCGCGGGAAGTACGGAGGATGGCTCAAATGCCCCTTCCAGACGTCCACCAAGCCGAGCAAGTACGCGATACGGATCGTCGCGTGCGCCATATAGCAACTGGTTGATCGTCCGCTGTAACCTATTCCGTAGTGGCTGGACGAGCAC
>JBDSDS010000254.1:0-6415 GCA_039920445.1 Chloroflexia bacterium | reverse complement strand
GGGTCTTCGGCGATACAGGTGAGCATGGTGAGGTTGGCGTTTGCCTGCTTATGCTTACTCAACAGGGCGCTCAATGTGTCTGTGCGTAGGAGCGGGCTATCGCCATACATGACGAGTACAGGCCCCTTATACCCGCGAAGGGCAGGCTCGGCCATAAGGACTGCGTGTCCAGTCCCTAACTGCTCCGGTTGCTCGGCATAGGTGATGGAGAGGCTGTTATCAGGCCCGAAGTTGCTGCCCAGAGTTGAGCGTACCTGCTCGGCGCCATGGCCCACAACTACCACCGTATGCGAAGGATTGAGAGGGGAAAGGGCGCGCAAAGCGTGGGCAGCGAGAGATAGTCCGGCAAGACGGTGCAGCACTTTGGGTTGCTGCGACACCATTCTCTTGCCGAGACCTGCTGCCAAGACCACCGCGGCGAGCGGGGAGTTGGGCTGCACCCAATTCCGCAGGCCAATTCTCTCCATTCTGGCGATTCCTCTTAGAAAGTTGAGTCCGGTGGGGTTGATTGAAGTAGCAGTATATTAGCGGATGCGGGAGGGGAATGTCAAGCGTGAGAAATTACGAATTACGGATGAAACGCAAAGACGCAAAGAGAGCAAAGATCGCAAAGTTATTCTTGATTTCGTATGTATCTGAATGGAGCGAAGCGAAATCCTGATATCTGACGGCTGACGGCTAATTCGTAATTCGTCCCCTACTCCCCCTCAGCCTCCGGCCTTCGTTTAGCCAGTTCCATGTCGAGCATCAAAAGGGCTGTGCGGTTGTCGCCTATCATCTTTAGCTGCTCTACTATCTGGCTGGCGTTGCTTTCTTCTTCGACCTGCTCGGTGATGAACCACTGTAGAGCTGCCTGAGTCGCGTAGTCGTTCTCTTTGGCGGCAAGCTCGTAAAGGTTCTCTATCATGGCCGTTACCTTCTGCTCGTGCTCAAGCGTCTGCTGGGCGACGTCGAGGGGCGAGCCAAAGTCTACGGGCGGCTGGTCGATAGGCTGCAAGATTACGCGCCCGCCCCTGTGGGCGAGGAAGTCGAACAGCCTCATCGCATGGGCCACTTCTTCCCTGCTCTGGAGCCTCATCCAGTTGGCGAAACCGCGCAGGTTGATAGTCTCGCAATAGGCCGACATTGACAAATAGACGTAGGCCGAGTAAAACTCGTTCTTTATCTGCTCGTTGACTGCACGTTGTACAGGTTCTTTGATTACCATCGTTTTTTACCTCCTTCACTTTGGTTCAAGGTTCAAGGTTAGAACGTTATACAACTTTACACCTTGAACCTTGAACTCGTTAGGGACCAGGGTTCTCCCCCTTCGGGAATTATGAATTATGAATTAGAGAGAAGGGAAACAATTCGCAATTCGTATAATTATATACTCTATGCCACACCAGGGCTAGCAGAGCGGATAGAACAGACATGGTGCAATCGCCACAGGCCACATATCTGTCTACTCTGTCTACCAAGAATTATTACACCCTGACTAAAAGCGATGGCTCAGACTCGCGCTCCCTTGACTGCGCGTGGGCAGATGCTATAATTTGGCAGCATAGTCTTAGAAAGGGGAAATATATGTCTACACATGGCTCGTCGGGCGAAGAACTGGCGCGAATAATCGAATCTGCTCGTCACCTCGGCGTGGAGCTTGACGAGGCCGAGGCTCTGGGGTGGCTCACTGCTATGGCTGCCTCACAGAGCGGCTCAGATATATCAGATATTGTTGTTGATATTCAGAGCGGCGTATTCGGGCACAAAGTGTCCATGCTCGATTTCTCGACCGCCGACCTTGATTATTTTAGACGCATCGGGCAGATTGTCAGCATCGAGGACAGGCCGGGGGTGGTCGAGTCGGCGCTCGCTTTATCCGGCTCGGCTGCCCAGTCGAAGATACAGTCCTATCCGGGCGACTGCGACTTTTTCGAGCGCGTGAATATCATGGCTCCCACCCGCGAACAAGCCTGCGCTATCCTGGCGGACCTCATAAGAGAGAAGGCGTTGAGCAGCGAGAAGGGGGCAAACTATAGACTGACAGAAGTGATGTTCGGCTCTTTTCCGTATGATTGCGAGAGGGGCGGCAAGAAAAAGCGTAAAGGCGACCCTATCGCATGGCTGCCTCAGGAAGTGCGCGCCGGGCAGATTGAGGCAGCCATGCCTGACGGCACATTGGCTCAACTCAACTGGGAGGAGGTTGCGAACGAGTCTGGTTGGTGCAAGCTCGACTGGATAGTAGCCGATCAGGTACGCGGCAAACTATCCAACGCCAGCAACATGCTCGACGTGACCTGGGAAGCGCCCGGCGGCTCCATAACTCCCCTGGACGGCTATCTCGACTCTTACTTTCAGGAGGTCTACCTCGAAGCGGAGTCGATCCCGATCTTCTCCAAGCTGGCGCGTCAGGTATCGTCTGATGCCCTTGACCGCTATGTAGAGCAGCTTGAGAAAGAAGTCCGCAAGTACGTATTGAAGGATATCAATTACGGAAAAGCGGCAAAGCGGATGTATAACGTCTTTCGCCTGACCGGGCGCTATACGGAGGCAGCCTTTATACGTGAGCTATTCGATGAGCCTTCCACTATTCTCTATCAGGTATGGGCGCTGATACGCGCCCTGGACGAGGCGTGTGCCGAAGGCTCGACTATACCCCTGGCGAGCGTTATACAGCAGGCCGACTCGCTGATCGTATCGGTAGTGGGTGCGCTGGAAGGCGCTCACGAAACGGAAGTAGTGAAGTCGTTGTTGCGGCTGCGCGATAGCCTTTCCCGCCAGGAGCGCGGTGAGGCGCACAGAGCCGAAGTAGAGGGCGCTCAGGCCTACGTAATAAACGTCATCAACAACTTCTTCCACGAGCGGCTGAACGCTCTCCCGTCGGTGAAGGAATACATGGACGGCTTCAGTGTTAGGGGTTAGAAACGTGATAATTGACCACCGACCACAGTTGCGTAAGGTGAGTTCATAACTCGGATATAACTGTCTAGGTAGTTAGCCACAGATCCGAGAAACAGGAATGACTAAAACAGCAGATGGAGGCCATGACGGTAGTTGGGATTGGCAAGGATGAGACTTCCACTACGGTTACGGTTCCAGCAGCGGCAACCGAACGGTGAAGGTAGCTCCTTTATCTGGGACTGAGTTGACCGAGATCGCGCCCCCGTGCGCGGTGACGATTTGGTGGGCGATGAACAGACCTAGCCCCAGACCCTGCCCCGGCGACGGCGCGCCGTGCCACACCTGGTAGAAGCGCGAGAAGATGTCTACAAGATGCTGCGCCTCTATGCCCTTGCCGTAGTCCTGCACCTCTATCTCGGCCATGTCGCCCGCGTCGCCCCCCTCTACGCGCCTTAGTCGCACGTCTATCCGCGTGCTGCCGGGAGCGTGGGTCATGGCGTTGGTCATCAGGTTGAGCATTACCTGTTGTAGTCGCTCAGGATCGCCATTGACCACCAACACCTCATCCCCCATGTCCAGCGAAACCATCTGCTTCTCTGTCAAGGTTTTCCCAATCTCGACCGACTGGGACAGCAGGCCGTTCAGTTCCACAGGCTCTATGTGAAGGTTGAACTTGCCGGCTTGCAGGCGCGACACGTCCACCAGGTCATTGATCAGCCGCGTCAGCCGTTGGACCTGGGAGAGGGCGATGTTGACGTTGCGGAGGGGGCGTACGCTATCCTCACTCGGCCTCTCTTTGAGCCAGGTGGCTAGCAATTGGAGATACCCTTGAATCGTGGTCAGGGGGGTCCGCAACTCGTGGCCGGCCAGCGTGGCGAATTGCTCCTGTAGGAGGCGCAGGCTCCGTTCGGTAACGTCGCGGATTACCACCACGCCCCAATGCGTGCCCTCTTCCCCAGGCGACGGCTGTCCAACCGCCTCAAACCATCGGAGATTATCAACTCCATTTCCCTGCTCTTTCGCCAGGGTAAAGATCATGCTGAAAGTTTCGCCGCGCGCGGCCCGTGCTGCGGGCGTGGAGTCAAGGGGCAGGGGCCGCGCGCCTTCGTCGGTCAGCACGTTTTGACCATCGCCATCGCCGAACAACCGCTGGTAGGCCACGTTGGTAAGTAACGTCTTGCCATCTGACGAAACCACCAGCACCGAGTCGGCAAGGCCCGCCAGGATCGCCTCTAACCGCGCCTTTTCACGCTCGGCAAGCTCTCTCTGGGTTTGCAGCGAGCCGGTGAGACCCTGTAGCTCGTTGCCACGCGCCTCCAGGTCGGCGTTGGAGGTGTGCAACTCCTCGATAGTGGCCTGTAGCTCCTCGTTGAGGGTCTCAAGTTCCTCGTTGCTCGCCTGCATCTCCTCGTTGAGGGTCTCGACTTCCTCGACCGCCGCCTGGGTTTCTTCGCTCGCCGACATGAACTCTTCCTGCATGGCGCGCAATTGGGCGTTGTTCCTGGTTAGCTCTTTATTGGCTGTAAGCAACTCGCTGTTGGCCTGGGAGAGATGCTCCATCCGCTCCGCGTGGCGCGCTGCCGTCTCTTCCGTCTGGAGCCGGCTCCCTTCCAGGTCGGCGATTGCCTGGGCCAGCTCGTCATTGCGTGTTGCCATGCTGGAGTTGGAGCTTTGCAGATCAGCGAGCGTTCGTACCAGTTCCGCGTCTCGCGCCAATTGATCTTCATGGGACTGCTCCAGGGCGCGCCTGGTAAGGGTTGTCTCGGTAACGTCGGTTACGAGGATGAGGGCGTACTCGTAAGGCATGTCCTCGTCCTCAAGGTCCGGATGGGGGTAGCAGCAGATTTCCAGGCAGACCGGCTCGCCGGTGACCGCGTGCAGAACCTGCACTTCGCCCAGCTTGCCGGGCGTGCCCTCCTTGATCGCCTGGTCTATGACGGCGCGCAGCTTGCGCTGCGGTATGTAGTGCGCCAGATGCACCAAATCCTCGCCTACCGCCTGCGTGTGGATCGAAAGTAGCTGGCGGGCCGCGCTGTTGATCTCCTGGATGTCGTAGCGCCGGTCCACCACCACCACGCCGACGGGCAGCTGGTGCAGCAGGTTCTCCCTGGTGGCGCGGATCTGTGTCGCCTCATGCTGCATTCTGAGCAGTTCCTGGGTTGCGATCCGTTCCTGGCGCTGCGTGCCGCGTGGCGCCGGCAAGGGTGCGAAGCTCGTCGAGTTGATGGGCATGACAGGCCGCCGGCGCCCCTCTCGCCGCCGGTAGATTTTCTGGTTTCCTTGCTGGGCCGTGAAGTATTCGGCCCTCGGGCTGACCGTTTCCGTCTTGCCTAATACCAGGTAGCCGCCTTCGCGCAGGGCGAAGGCGAACAGTTCGAGCGCGTGCTGCTGTAGCTCTTTGGTGAAATAGATCAACACGTTGCGGCACATCGCCATATCAATGCGTGGGAAGGGGGCGCGCTGCACCAGGTCGTGCTCGCCGAAGATGATCATGCCGCGCAAGTGCTTTTTCGCCTCGCAACTGCCCGCGGTCCTGGTAAAATAGCGGTCTTTGAGATCGTCCGGGAACTTGTCCAGGGCGGCCTCCGGGTAGCGTCCGCGCCGGGCGAACTCAACGGCGTCGCTGTCCAGGTCGGTAGCGAATATCTTGATGTTGAAGTTGGGCAGGTCTTCGCCCAGCGCCTCACATAGTATGAGAGCCAGCGAATACGCCTCCTCGCCCGTGGCGCAGCCCGCCGACCAGATACGCAACTCGTTGTTGTGCTTTCGGCTGTGGGCGATCAGGTCGGGCACCACCTCCTCGCGCAGCACGTTGAACAAATCAGGGTCGCGCACGAACTCGGTCACTTTGATCAGGAAGCTGCTGATGAGCCTTTGGTACTCCTCCGGGTGGTTCTCCAGGTAGAGCTTGTACTCGGCCAGGTCGCGGGTGTTGGTGGCGACCATGCGGCGCTGGAGGCGGCGTTGGATGGTGGCGAGCTTGTATGCGCGGAAATCGAAGCCTCTGTGCTCGCGCAACTGGTCAAGGAGCAGCCTGACCTCGCGTTCGACGTCGGGTTGCTTCTCCGGCAAGCCTGCGCCGGTGAGCAGATCGTGGAGGATCGGGCCGATGCGCTCCATGTCAGCGACCACGTCCACGGTCTGGGGCGCGACCGATTGGGGCATCCCAGGATATGCGGCGGTGCGGGGATTCTGTATCACTACTGTGCCGCCATTCTCCTTGACTGCGCGCGCGCCCACTGTGCCGTCCGAGCCGGTGCCGGTCAGGATCACGGCTACCAACTGCTCGCCAAACACCTTAGCCGCGCTGCTGAGGAGCAGATCGACGGACGGCTTGGGCCGCCCGGCGCCGTCGGGCAGCAATTCGATGTGGTGGTCGCTGATCTCTACGTGGACATTTGACGGCACGACATAGACCGTGTTGGGCATGAGTGGTTCGTGGTCCTGAACGGTGATGACCGGCAATGTAGTGTGGCGCTCGAGGATGCCGCCCAGGTGGCTGGGGCGGTTGGGGTCGAGGTGCTGCGCGATTACT
>JBDSDS010000253.1:0-6096 GCA_039920445.1 Chloroflexia bacterium | reverse complement strand
GGTCTGAGCGGTAATATTCCATTCGTTTGGCATGCTCAAACTCCAGTGTCCCTAGCCTTGTCGATACGGGAGTAAGTTGCTTCCCAGCATAGGGTAAGCACCGGGACCAATGCCCAATACAAGTCATTAGCTGAGTTGTGCAAAAAGAGAGCTTTAGCGCGCCCGGAGGGATTCAAACCCCCGACCCTCTGTTCCGAAGACAGATGCTCTAGTTCACTGAGCTACGAGCGCAAGTCGCCTCTATTATACCGCAAGGCCTATGCTTACACCAAGAGAGCATGGGCCTTGTATTGGGTAATCGGGTTGCGCCGAACGGTCTTATACCATCTTGAGCGCCAGCAATGTCGCCAGCACCGACGCAAACACGAACAGCGCAAGCCAGAGCGGAGGATTGCGCCTGTAGAGCGTCCAGCCGTCGGCGGGTGGGTCTGATACCGCCGTGAAAGCCAGTACCAGTATCGAGGCGAAGGTTATTATCCGCATCGAAGGCCAGCCGGTGAGCCAGTATGCTATGCCTGCAAGCAGCCCAACGGCGAGGTTCAGCGCCAACCCCGCGACCATAATCGACACCGCCTGGTTCCCACCGATCCAGCTTTTTGACGGCATCTTTACGCCGCCTGCTGGCATTCCGACCGTCACTGCTTCCCTGCTCCCCTCGTCGGCTGCTGCCTCTATCTGAGATTCTTCCAGTAGCTCGCGCTCTTCGGTCGTGCGCGTCCCCTGGCCCTTGCCGGAGCGAAAGCCATCTCCCTGCCCACTACCCGAAACAGGCTGTATTCGTGTTACCGTCTGCCAGCCGTAGACGAAGCCGAACGGTATGCTCAGGACGCCGAGGATGATGCCCAACACCCAGTTGTGGTGCATCGTATAGCTGTTGCGGGCGCGGGCTGCCATGCGTTGGGCAAGCTCGTTGCCGCCGAACGCGATTATCGAAGCCAACAGCGCCACCGGCAGGTAAATCAGGAACACTTCTACTGTGCCGCCCGATATGCCCCACGCCAGCGCCAGCATCCCGATTACGGATGGTATCGCTAATGCTATCAAGAGTGAGCGCATGTCACTCTGTGGCGTGATCAGGTTGGGAACAGTTGTTTTCGCCTGTGCGTCGACCAGCAGGCCGAGCCGCCCCAGCAGGCTCCTCGCGGGTAGCACGCCCATGCGGTTGGTGAGGCGGTCGCCCCCGATCAGGGTATGCAGCAGCAAGAGGGTCAATAGCAGCAGAGCCGGTATGCGCGACAGGAAATCTGTGGGGGGGAGAGCAGGTGAAGGCATAACGCCACGCTCATCGTAGCGCAACTGGTGGCCCCAGGAAAGCGCCTGCGGCCCAACCGACTTGATAGCGTCGCCCTGCGCCTCCTCAGCCGCAAAGAAGTTACCGGGACCCTGCTTGTATCCCAGCGCGGCAAGATTTTGCTGCCCCCAGGCGTAGTTAGGGCTTATCGTTGCCGCCGACTGGAGATAGAACCGGCCCAGGGCTTGATTGCCGTTCTGTGCGTAATAGACGCCCAGGTTATTCCATGCGGGCGCAAGCGCGGGGTCGAGCGAGATGGCCTGCCTGTAACGCGCCGCTGCCAGCCATCCATCGCCTTCACGGGCCGCACCGGCAGCCTGAAGAGCCAGACCGAAGGGTGCGCTCGTGCCGTTGGCTGCCCATATCGGGCGACCTATTCCGCTCAACGCTCTCACATCGCGCAGATTGCTCAGTATCGAGGCGACGCGCATCGCATTAGCGGCTTCTTTTTCCTGCCCCCCCGCGCGCAAGAGCACCCCAGCCTGCAACATTATATCCGGCGCGTCCGGGTCGAGCGTGAGGCTCTTTGCAGGGGCGTTGGGGTTATAGCCGTTGTCGCTCAACACCTTTAGAGCATTAGAGGGGTCCTCGCCAGTGGTTGTGCGTTCTAGACCTGCCAGCGCTTCTCCTCTACCCACGGTGCCGGGCGGCGAGGCTTTCAGCCTGTCCCATGCGGCACTGTAGCTCTCCCGCGCCTTATCTGCCAGCCCCGCGCTCTCATTCGCGAACCCGGCGTACAGGTAGAGCAGACCAACTTGCTCAGGCGTCAATCCTTCGGCGTTCTGCACTATGCGCTGGGCCAGACTCTCTACCGCTACGGCGTTCCCCTGCCTGCCCCATGCGCGCGCGCGCAGCAGGTTGGCGTCGAGAAGCTGTTGGGCGGTTGAGATGTCCACCGGCGTAGCAAAGGTCGTCGCAACGCGGGCCACGCTCGACAGATCGGCGGTCTCAGGGTCATTATTGAGCTTGAGTATCACCTCTCGGGCCTGAGCAAGCGCGCCGTCGTGGTCGCCTCGGCTTTCGAGCGACTGCCCGTATGCTATCAGCAGTCCGGGGTCGTTCTCCAGCCTCAGAGCTTCCTTATACTCACTTTCCGCCTCGCCCCTCCTACCGAGAAGGTCGAGCAGGCGCGCACGGTCGTGGCGGATACGCGAGTCGTTCCGAAAGCCTGATGAAGTTGTGAGACTAGACATGTCGGCGGCTAACTTCTCGTAAGCGCCCAGTTGCAGGCCGAGCCGGAGCCACTTGCTATATAGCGCAGAATCGATCTCGCCGAGTAGCAGCGTATCAAAGTAGGTGCGGTACGCGCCGGAGGGGTCGCGGTTCGCCCCTTGGGCATCGGCCAATCCCTCGCGGGACAGAGTGCGAAGCGTCACGAAAAGTTCGTTGAATGTATCGTTGCCGCCGGGCGGGGCTTGCCGGTTCGACAGTGGGGTGAAGACCTGTATGGCCTCGCCGGGGTCGCCAATGCGGAGGGCTGCCAGACCGCTCCAGAAGCCCGCGAGCAGGTCGTTATCCTCGGCGGCTCTGTTGGTCACGACGCGCATCCCCTCGTTTGCCTGGGCGTAATTCCCCACGAGCATATTTGCCAAAGCCCAGTTGTGGGTGTACTGCCAGATGTCGGCATTCTGGTTGATAGCCTCTCGGAAGCCGTCTATCGCAAGCAATTCAAGCCTCCTGCGCTCCTCACCCTCTGCGGTCAGCGAGCGCATAAGGGCCATAGCGGACAGGCCGTTCGACCCTCTCCCACCCCTTTCATCGCTTTCAAAAAAGGGCCTGTATGCGTCTTCGTACTCCTGGAGCTTGATAGGCGATGGGCGGGACTCGATGCCTGTCTCTTTGAGCCTCATGTTGAGAGCGCCCGAAGTAGAGGCATACATTTGGCCGACGATAGCCATTCGCGCTCTGGTGTCCGTCGGGTCGAAGCGAAGCGCCGCGATTACCTCGGGCCAGCTTGTGCCTGTGCTGTCCACGCTACGGTCCACGAAAGTGCTATATGAAAATAGGGAACGCTCGATGTCATTGGCCGCGCCTCCAGCCTGCAATATCGAGCCACTACCGTCTATGCGAGGCGTCAGAAAGGGGGTAGGATCAGATCCAGGCTGGACGAGGGGCGCAAACAGCGTGAGCAGCATCATCAGCGCCAGCACTAATGAGGCAAGCGCGCGATGGCCCTCAATCGGCAAGTTGCCTAGCCCTCCGCCGGAGCGAGTCTTGCGCCCTGTTTCGGGGACCGAGCGCACGCTGCTCGTTGTAGGCGGGGGCTGTGTCCCCTTCCACTTCCTGGGCGGTGTTGCGCGTTGAGTGCCTGGAGGACGGTTGCGCGTCGCCATTAGCGTTCCCCCTCCAATTTGAATATATTACCGTCCCACTTCCAAATCTGCACACCCGATAGGTTGTCCGCCACTACCTCGTAAATGCCGTCGTCGTCTATATCCATGAGGTTTATATCGAGGTCGGCTTCAAATACCGTATCGCTACCCTCGTTTAATTTCTTCACAGGGGCTGCCTCGCGTGACTGCTTGTTCCAACGCCACATGTGGAGGTGAGCGCCGCCATCATCCATAACGGTACGCACTACCAGAATCGGGTCGCCTGTACGTAGGAGGTCGCCACCATTGAAGCCGCCGATATCCTTCTGGCCTATATTGAGGAGCGGGGTCGCGGTGCCCGACACCACCTCCGAGGTCCAGCCCAGGTCCCATTGGCGGTAAACAGAGTCGTAGGAGAGCACACCGATGCGGCTATCCGTCGCGTCTGTGATAGTCTCGCTTGGGCCTGTAATTGTCAATAGGATTTCGACCTCGCCTGCATTGGCGCCGGGCTCGTCAAGCTGGACCCTGTCGCGCTTGGCCAGACTTTTGCCGGACGGCACGTACTGGAAGGTATTGAGGGTA
Organism: Chloroflexia bacterium; assembly: GCA_039920445.1. Classification (GTDB taxonomy): domain Bacteria; phylum Chloroflexota; class Chloroflexia; order QHBQ01; family JADMIH01; genus JADMIH01. Next base: position 1,908 of record JBDSDS010000253.1, on the reverse strand, counting down.
TCGAAAGCAGAGGGCGGGGTGCCGGACGGGGTTGGCAGGACCGCTACTGTGCCCGTGACTGTGCCGGTAGCCACTACCGAGGGCGTCTCTGCGGAAAGCGCACCGGCTGTAGTCGAAGGGGTGGCAATAAGGGCCGTTGGAGACCCTTCCACAGGTTGTGCCTGGGCCATATCACGCGGGGCAGAGCAGCCTGAGAAGAGTGGGATTATAAGCGCGAGCGCGGCAGCGAAAAGCATACCTGCTCTGCTACCCGCACGGCGTCCCATTGATTCTTTTTTATGCATGGTTAGAGTGCCTATTACTCCAATCTATTATATTCTTGGGCATCGTATTATTGTATCATGCGCCCGCGAATGGGGCAAGCGGGGCAAGTTCCGAATTACGAATTACGAATTACGCGACTTACGAATTATGCGGCTATTGGGTATATAGGGTGCCTTCGCCTTCCGTCCTGTACATAATTACCGCAACATAGCGAATGGGGTTCAATGGGCGGTAAACGGCTTGATGGCATTGATGCGGTTGGTGCTGGCACGAATGGTGCGTTGGGGAAAGAGCATTCCCCTCTTATATAGAAAGGCCAGATGATGAAGACTGACGTTGTGAAAAAGACCGACGAGCCGATTCGGGATGGTGATACTCTCAGCGAGGTAGCGGAGAAGGTTGTCACTAACAAGTGGATCGAGTGGTTGCCGAGGTTGGGTTACATTAGCCGATGGCTTGTGTATATGATGGTGGGGTTTCTCTCGATTGGGCTGGTGCTTGGGGCGGGCGGCGCGGCTGAGGACAAGCAGGGAGCTATCGCCTCGATAAGCAGTTACGGCCTGGGCAAGGCGTTGCTCGCTATTGTCGTAGTCGGTCTTGTCGGCTATTCGCTCTGGGGCTTCTTTCGCGCTCTGGTTGATCCCTATCAGAAGGGAACGGGACCTAAGGCTTTGGCGGAACGGGCTGGTTACATTGTCAGCGGCCTCACTTATGGGGGCTTAATTTTCCCGACGCTGCGTTTGATTTTTGGCTCCAATAGCCCGCAGGAAATAGAGGAAATATCCGAGGACGGGGACACAGAGCGTTGGACGACTGCCTGGCTGCTTGCCCAACCCCTGGGACACTGGCTGGTCATCGCGGCGGGCGTTATCGCAATAATCGGCGGGCTGGGGCAGATGTACCAGGCGTATAGCGCGAACTTCCGCAAAGACTTCAAGCAAGAGGAGATGAACAAGCGCGAGATGAAATGGGCTGTGAGGTTCGGGCGGTTCGGTCATGCGGCACGGGGGGTAGTGTTCATCCTGTTCGGCGTTTTTATCGTGAGAGCTGCCCTGCTGATGAATCCCAATGAGGTGAAAGGCCTGGACGGCGCGCTGCTGGCGGTTGTCCAGCAGCCGTACGGTCCTCTGCTTTTGGGCATAGTTGCGCTCGGTCTGATCTCGTTTGGAATTTTCTCGGTGCTATGCGCGCGGTGGATACAGATTGTGAAGGATTGAGGCTAAACTCCTCCTAAGGATTGGGGGTTAGGCACTAGCCAGGTGATGGAACTAATCTCTAACTCCTATGATGTGACACGTGGGCAGTCAGCAAAGATAGTGGCAAACACCTTCTTCCCAGGCTGCAACACCCCTGATCACTCATACAAATAGAATAAAGGCGACTGCTTTTGGTGCAATTGGTGCAATTGGTGCTTTTGGTGCAGTCGCCTTTACTTAGGCTCTGAACTCGGGCAAACAGAAGGGGAGTGATGTAGTGGTTTACATCACTCCCCTTCTGACTAAAGGCTAAAGACTAAAGGTTGATAATTATCGCTTAGGGACGAGCAGCAGGATCACAGCCTGGGAAGAAAGCGTTAGCCACTATCTTCGATGACTGTCCCCTTGTCACATCGTTACCAGGGCGGAAGTATGGTCTGTTCTCAGG
>JBDSDS010000252.1:0-4045 GCA_039920445.1 Chloroflexia bacterium | reverse complement strand
GCACAGCCACCGGTACCGTTGGAACCGGCGGTGAAGGTGCAAATTACAATAGGGGTGGTGCGCCCAGGACCGTAAGCAGTTACCGTGTAAGTTGCCCCCGGCGTAAGGTCTCTAAAGCGGAAGCTTGATACCCATTCGTTCGGCTCACCTTCGCGTCCACTTACATAGTTGATAGTGCCGCGGCCGTCTGCATCGAGATCGGCATTCGCCTGGAATATTATGTTATTGTTGCTTTCATGAACTGCGGAAACAGTTCCAGCAGTCCCTGCGCTGCCCAATACGAGCAGACTTCCAAACATAACAGCCAACATCATTCTCATTTTCATCATTTGTGCCTCCTTAAGGCTTGATTAAAATTGTCGGCATTTGAATTGCTGCCTTTCCGGGAAAAGGAAACCATGCCGGTTGCTTCATGGGTGACTACGGAAGATATTGATGTTATGGATTGGATTTAAAGAAAAAGCATGTAGAAATCCACCTGGAATATTACTCCTTAGGGAGACACAATCCTTTACTCGCACGAAGTCGTATATTATCTTGCGGTCTAGAATCCAAAACAACTGATTCGCTCAGGGAGGTGCATGCTCATACCAGAGTTGTGCTCGCCTCCGAGGAATTCAATTGGACCTGTTTCCCGTATGCTGTCAGCTAGCGCTGTCATATTCTGATCGTGGATCGAGGCGACAGTACACAACAGTAAACCGTTGAGATGCTTACTCGATAGAGGGGAACTGAAATGATAGTTGAAACGTTACAGGTTGATCCTGTTGAGCTAGAGCGGAGAACCGGTTGGGCAATCAAGCCACAAGGAGCCTGCAAGGGAGAGCGCTGTGTTCCACTCCCTGGCCAGCCCAAAGACCAAGTAGATATACGAATGCTTGCGGCTCGCCTGGGTATGCCTCTTATTCAGGATGCTGCAAGTGGGCTGTGGTGCCTCGGTCCGGAGACGGGTGGTCGAGCATTGGCTACCGCCCAGGCCCCGGAACTTATCCTGCCCGACATGTATGGTAATGAGTTCAGCCTGAGTTCTCTCCGGGGCAGCAAGGTTCTGCTTGTTGCCTGGGCTTCGTGGTGAGGGTGCCGCCTTGATCTGCCCGTGTGGCAGCAATTACGCAGCGAACTACACCCTCACAACCTGGAAATTGTCACTGTAGCCCTGGACACGGGCGGCGTCCCAGCGGCTCTGCCCTGGATCGACGCGGCAAACCCTGATCACCCCTCTCTGATTGACGAGGCACATCTGGTGGACGAATTGTTCGGCATCGTATATGTGCCGAGTGGGGTCTGGATAGACGAAGCAGGGACAATAGTGCGGTCCCCCGAAACTGCATACCCCATACGCCCTTCATACCTTGACCGCGAGGTTCCGGAAGGGGCATCAACTGAGACAGCCGACCGTATCATGGAGGTCAATAAGCTACGGGTCGACGCAGATAGATATGTAAGTGCTTTGCATGATTGGGTTGCTAAGGGCGCAGACAGCCGCTTTGCTCTTGCCCCTGAAGAGGTGCTGCGTCGTAGTCGTCCCCGCCTCATGGAGGAAGCCACCGCTATCGCACACTTCGAGCTAGGCCAACACTTGTTTCGCCTAGGACGTTCTGATGATGCCGTTTTGCATTTCAAGGAAGCTCTCCGCTTACAACCCGACAACTGGACCTACAAGCGCCAGGCGTGGAATCTGCTAGACCCTGGACAGCGTTCGGTGGATGTGTATGGCAGCGACTGGATGAGCGATGTGAAGAGAATTGGTGCTGAGAATTACTATCCCCAGCTTGATATGTAAAGGGTTAGACGATGTGTTCCGACCTCTTCCCGTTTCAAGGCGTTGTTGCACTCTCATTAGGGCGAGAAATGAGATATGCGACAATAATTAATGCAAACCAATCCACCGGCGTTTTATGCTACGTAGTCATCATTAGCTGAGGGGTGAGTGATCGAAGGAATGAACCATTGGCGCGCAAGCAGGGCAGTGTGGCATAAATATAGCCATAACCAGTTTTCTTTCCATAGTATGGCTTTTTACGGGCCGCCTGCGGTTGGGGGCTGAATTGGACCATGAGTTGCTCCTGCGTATGCAGCAGAGTGATGAAAGTGCTTTGGCAGCGCTTTACGACCGCTATGGAGGTCTCGTCTACTCACTTGCGCTGCGGGTGGTAGGTGATAGCGAGTTAGCGGAAGAGGTTTTGCAAGATACCTTCTTACGCTGCTGGAATGGTGTGGCACAGTATGATGCCAGTCGGGGAGCCATACCGAGTTGGTTGATGGGCATCGCCCGCAATCGAGCTATTGACCTATTGCGGAGCCGTCAGCACCAGGCCCGTCTTCGAGAGCAAAACCCACTACCGGAGCCTGATAGCTTTGGCGAACCCAGGCAGGCAGATGCTAGCGAGGTTATAGTATTGCGGCATACAGTGCAAGAGGCTTTAGATGGGTTGTCGGTTGTGCAGCGCCAGGTTATAGAAATGGCTTATTATGATGGCCTGACCCAGGCCGAAATAGCGCACAGGCTTGGACAGCCATTGGGTACGGTAAAGACACGAACACGTGATGGTATGGAACGGTTACGGCGATTATTGCGCCCCTGGCCGAGTGGTCAGGCGATGAGAGAGGAATAGTGCCGTGAACGATAATCACGAGCAACTGCGAGAAGACCTGGTTGCTTATGCCCTCGGCGCTCTTGAAGCCTCTGAGCATGTTGTCATAGAGAGGCATTTGGCAAATTGCCATGAGTGCAGGGATCTGCTCGAGGAGTACCGTGCCCTGAGCAGTATTCTGCCATTTGCTCTAACTTCTGAGATTCCGCCGCCCCATATTAAAGAGAGGATCTTAGCACAAGCGCGGGCTTCAAGAGCTAAATCCCAGGCCGAGGTTCGAGGCCCGTCCATCTCTATGGTTCGCAGAGATGGTGCCGGTGGCGAACCCAGGAAGCCTCTCACGCGTCTTCTACGACCCTTTCAGTGGGTCGCCGTTGCTGCCATTATAATTGGGTTGCTGGGATGGAACATCAGCTTGCAGTTGGCGGAGGGGGAACTGCGTACCCAAATAGAGCAGCTTGCGAGTCAGGAAAACAAGCGCATCTCTATACTGGTAAACACCTCTGCAGCCCCTGGTGCTGATGGGCAGCTTGTTCTAAGCAGTGATAATCGCCAGGGCACGCTTGCAGTGAGTGGGTTGCCGCAGTTGCCATCAGGGCAGGTATATCAGTTCTGGTTCGCTCGGCCAGACAAGAGCCGCGATAGTGCAGGCATCTTCCGCGTTGGGTCAAACGGTGAGGCGTTGCTGGCGGTGACCGTGCCGGGAACCATAGAGCAGTACAATCAGGTATGGATTACTAGGGAACCGGGGCCCGATCCCAGCCCGAAGCCGACCGCGCCTCACTATCTGGAAGGGCCGTTATAATCGGCATTTACCCATCGGACTTCGACTGCGGTTATCAGGAGTAGCGGGCGGCAACTGCCTCCTCAACATCTATCTTCAAAGGACTGCCCAGAACGGGTGAGGAGGGGTGGTATCGCCTGTGGGAAAACACCGTACGCCTCAAGGAACTCTCGGCCCTGGGCACGTTCATGCAGACGTAGCCTCAAGTACCGTTGGCACCGCTCAAGTCTTATGAACTGTGAGACATCTGTGGGCGAGATCTTCCTGTAGCCAGCGGTCTTGTTTACATCGTAGATATTCGCTTGACCGTGACCAGGGGGCTTGATCTCCGAGGGAGCTTCGTGCAAGACACCTCTCCCTGAGCTTGAAGCATAAAAATACTAAAAGCACGATATTATCACCCGCGTTAGGTGGGGTAGTTCATAACAAAGAAAAACACCCTTGTAGTAGGTGCATAAGTATAGCAGCGGTCTTGTCCTGCGTCAACATGTAAGAGACGTGGGGAGTGGCTAAAAAGGAAGAGATGCAAATGTGCCACCGCCATCCTGGCGGCAATTACTCCCCTTGACAATGACGAAGTGCCAGCAAGTGCTGGCGCTACCTCAATCATATCTCCCTTTTTAGCCACTCCCCGACTGAGGTAACGGTTGACGAAACAACCATTCAC
>JBDSDS010000251.1:0-4639 GCA_039920445.1 Chloroflexia bacterium | reverse complement strand
CGGCTTGAGGAAGTGTGACCCTACCTTGGCCCACGCCTCGATATCGGGCAGCCACCAGAGGACGCCATGCGAAGTGAATATTATGTCAAACTGCCCGGAGAGGTTATCGGGCAGGTCGTATATATCGGACTGGACGAAGGTGGCGGGTACGCCTAGCTTCACGCTCAACGACCTTGCCAGGGTGATTGCTTTCTCGGAAAAGTCTACTCCCGTGACGACAGCGCCCAGGCCCGCCCACGACAGGGTATCCAGCCCGAAGTGGCATTGCAAGTGGAGGAGCGACTTGCCCGTTACGTCCCCAAGTTCCTCGCGCTCAATCCGGCCCAGGCGCGACCCATCAGGCTTGAAGCCCGCCACGTCGTACATCTCCGACGTCTCATGCAGCTCGGTCCAGCGGTCCCACAGCCTCTGGTTGGACTGGGTGTATTCGTTCACATTATCTGCCCCATCCAGGTCTTTCTTCTAAATGCCATATCTTCGTCAGCACTCAGAGTAGCACGACCAGGGCCAGACCTGCAACCTCACTTAGGTTAGAGGCACCTTCAATATGCCCGATGATCTTGACACCAAGCTTGCCCTGGTGGAAAACCCTGCCATTGGAGCTTACATGAAAGGCCAGAGCAGGCGAGAAGGTCTTGCGCGGTTGGAAGAACCCAACGCTGTCCGGATAATTGAAGAAGCCTGACGATGCACGTCCATATTGCGCATACACAGCGCCACCATCGTCCATCCAGCCGATCACGCCCCGATACTCTCCCGCCTCGATATAGACGTAGCCCTGCTCATCAACCGACCACCCTGGCTGTTTGGTAGGTCCGGAGGGCCAATCTGCCCTGTAGGTGTCGCCGTGTTCGTCCACCCAGCCTGCAAGTCGCTCCCCGAACCAGGTCTTTCTGTATGCTCGCATCAACATCACCGCTGTCCCCTAATGGCTTCCGGGTGTCTGCGTTGGCGCGCCCATATCGTCGAGCACAACACCGGAAGCACATAGGGGACATTCCTCCGGTAGCCAGACATCATACGATAACTGTGCGATATACTCCAATGCAAGGCCTTGCTCCCGGCAGTATTGCTCTGCCTGGGTGCCGAGAACGAGCAGCGCGCCCAGGGCTACAGGTTTCGCGCCGTGCGACCTGAGTGCGGCAAGCGTACCACGCACCGCAGAGCCCGCGCTTATGGCGTCGTCAACCACTGCTACCGATTTGCCGCGCACCATACCGCCAACTCCATGAGGGATGCGGTACTCCACCGAGAAGAGTGTATCGCGCACATCAGGCACAAACCTTTCCGCATAGTAGAAGTCGATATCGAGCAGAGAGGCTACCACCTGGGCGAGGAACGCACCACCAACCAGCGGGCCGCATACCGCCTCGATATTATACTGCCTGAGCCGTTCGGCAAGCACTTCGATAAAGGGTTGAATACGACGCGGCAATACGAACAGAGGGTCAAGGTCGAGCCACATCCCGTCTTGATACCCCGACTCCAGCCTGAAATGCCCCTTGCGTGGACTTAGTCCTACAGCCGCAGTTGTGTAACAGAGATTCTCTCTTGTGAGTAACGACTTACATGCCTTATCAGGTTGGAAGGATCTTCTCGTGCCTAGCGAAGTGAGCACATCCACTACATATAACCAACTGCGGCTGTAGGACTAAGTTTCCTTTCAGAGGCGAAAGATGGACCAAGCCAGGCGGACGTGCTAGATAGGCATAACACTTCGCTTAGTGGGTTGAGTATATCGGTGTCGATACTGGTGGAGTGCTCAAACGTGCTGATCAACCAGGATTACGTTTCCATCTGGATCGGCAAGCATAAAGCTGGCCGGCCCGCTTGTGCTTTCATCAGCCTCGGTTTGAAATGCTATGCCCTGCGCTTTTAGCTCCCGTTGAAGGTCACGCACGTCACTAAAGCCCTCGACCTTCTGGGCGTCCTGGTCCCAACCCAGATTGAAGGTCAAAAGGTTGCCCTCGAACATGCCCTGGAACAGCCCGATTACGTGGTCGCCATTCTTCATAATGAGCCAGTTCTGGGCGGCATCCCCACCAAAAACGCTAAAGCCTAATTTCTCGTAGAAAGCCTTCGACGCTTCCAGATCTTTGACACTCAAACTCACCGAAAATGTACCGAGTTTCATCTTTGTCCTCACTTGTTAGATTGGGTTATTAACCTACTGCCACACCTAACTGTATTTGCGGTCTCTCCAGACCGGGACATTGCGCTCGACATTGGAGATCCAGGCACCAAGCTTGTCCAACGCAGCCTGGATTTCTTCTTCAGTTAGTCCTTCTTCATCTACCTTATCCCAGAGTTCGCTCATATACTTTGGGAGGGCGTTAGGGTAATAAATACCGTCACGTTCAAGACCCTCGTACAGGTAATGGCGCCCCGCCTTGTCACAGTCGTACGTGGCTGCATTGTACTTTACGCACCAGCCGGTGCCGGTTCGAGTAAGAGGGTAGGAGTTAGGATGGTCAGGAATGCCAAAGTACTTAGAGTAAACAACCAGTTCCAGCACTTCTTGCCCCTCTCAAAAGTCTACAACGATTCCTAGCAGGAAGCTTGCTTAGTACTCCTCCCAAAGCTCTAAAACCCAAGAATACAGCGAACTCAGTGGAAAGATTGTAGCACTGATGTGCTGAAATTGCAATAGGTTTTGCACACTTGCTGCTCCGAATCTAGTAAGCCCGGAGAAACGCGACGAGCACAAGAAGAACCGCCGCAAGGTGGCAGCCTTCGCCCGCCTGAGATGATCTACGAGCTTGAAAAGGACGGCACAAGGCGCTCCCTCGGCGACCCCGCTAACCTGCAATTAGCCGACGTGGTAGAGCGCGTGCGGGGTGTGGTGGGGGATGAGTGGGAAAAGACCGCTTACATAAGAGCCGCGCTTGGGGAGCCGTTGCCCTCACTGCCACAGGTGCGAACCGCGCTAACAGAACTTACGCACAAAGACGATGTCGAACGCGATCCGCCCATATCCGATAACCACTCAAGGGGTCACATGGTGAAGTGGCGTCGTACAGCCCTGAGTGAAGTTGAAACCTATAAGTAGTACCGTTTCAACTCAGGTCAAACACATGGCAAGCGACAAAGACCAGGGCACGCAATCTATGCTCCCTGGCCTCTCTTAAGTTGAGTTGAAACCGTAACTCTTATAGGTTTCAAAGGTTCACCACAAAGTCGTGGTTGCCCGTCTTTCGTGGTAGTAATATCACTTTTAGGACCATGTTCATCAAAACCCATGGCTATCCTAGAACTTAAGTGCTATAATGAGAGACAAGAACTAAGCGAGTTAAAGAGACTTTCAAGGCACCTAGTTATGAACTACAATCAGGAGAAGGCGTTGCGCCAGCCCATATTAAGCACGATGCCCGGCACCACATCCACTCAGCCGCGCATCACCTCCCAGGATGGGTACCGCCTCTCGGTGAGCCTCACCGTCATTGCGGACAAAGGCACTATTCAGTCGAACGACGGTCGAGCGATATGGCACTGCACAGTCGCGGTACTCCAAAAGGGCAGCGACGCAATACCCGTCGAAGCATGGACACCGGAAGCGCACGAACTGGCAAGGGAGATTGGGGAACAGACCCTCGAAGGAGTCGGCGACCGCGGCACGCTCTTCAACACCGAGACAGACGAATATGTGCTGCACCTCTACCTGGCTCTTACCGAAGACGAGCAGGATATACTTCCTCCACTGGTAAAATAAACATTATTAGCATAATCAAGGAGTAAGGAACTATGTCGACAATCCATTTTGAAGCTGAACTGTTTAAAATCGGCTCATGGACCCTTCTAAGCCTGCCCAAGAGCGCAAGCACCGAGCTTCCATCACGAGGCATGACAATGGTTGAGGGGACCATCAATGGTTCCCCCTTTAAAGCCGCCCTCGAACCGGACGGTAAGGGAAGCCACTGGCTCAGGGTCGACGAGATCATGCGCGAAGGGGCTGGAGCAGACGCAGGCGACACTGGCAATACTGTAATGCTGGCGATTGAACCGGCAAGAGAATGGACGGAACCCACGCTACCGGAGGACTTGAAGGGCGCTCTCGAAGCCGATCCACAGACACATGCCCTGTGGATGGATTGCACGACAATGGCGCGCTGGGACTGGCTCCGCTGGATAAACGCAACCACACAACAGGAAACGCGGATGCGGCGGATTGAGGTCGCATTCTCGAAACTCAATTCCGGAATGCGAAGACCGTGTTGCTTTAACCGCAGCATGTGTACCGAACCCTATGTATCGAAGAATGGCAGGCTCCTCTAGCCTGCGCAATTATAACGACAGAAGGAGAAAGCCATGAAGGATGTCTCGAAGAAGTTCGGGCTACTAGCAGCCGCCGCCAATGCACCGATCCTACCCGCGGCAGTCGACCGCGAGACCTGGCAGGAACAGATAACAGCGCTTCGACTGCGGGAGAAGGCGCATACCCACGAAGGCGACACGATCGCAGCGGCCCGCCGACGGTTGCCGATGGTCGAGGTCGATCCAGCGACGCCGGTGATCGGCGCACACGGGGCGGTTCCGCTCATAGACACCTTTGAGGGTAGGTTACAGCTGTTCGCGTCGTACCACATGTGGCACACCGGCCGTCCTGCCGCCGAACAGTGCGAAGGCTGCACGTTCAACACCG
>JBDSDS010000250.1:0-6064 GCA_039920445.1 Chloroflexia bacterium | reverse complement strand
TCTCATCTTCTGCTGCTAAGTCGTCAGCAATGCCCGCAAGGATGAGGCCGAGGTCGGGGAAGGCCTGCGCGCCCACCCACTCCGGGTTAAACTCGAAAAGGGCGCTGGCAAGTTCTTCCTGGGTGGAATATACCCAGATGTCGGCGGGCCGTCCGAGACTTGCGCCGATCTCACTTTGCAGGCGGTCCACCGCCTGTGAAGATGTATCGAGTAGCCTTCTACCGAACGGTGAGCCGCCCTCCTGCCATTTGACTGAGTACCAGTGTACCGACACTCCACTTCGAGCATCGGTGAGGGTCTGCCAGCTATAACGCTCGTCGAGGAGCTTGAACGTCTTCACAGCCGTGTCAGTGGTCCCACCAGCGGCATCAAACAGCGTCCAATAGTATTCCACATCAACGCCTGGCGGCATATAATGGGTGCTTAAATCGAGCGTCACTTTGATGTTGGCGCCCGGCGCGGGATTATCGATGTCAGCCTCTTGCTCGGACGTTATCTGCCGGCCAACCGGCCTGTAGTTCAGGATGGCACGTTTGGCCGCGTACTCTTTTAGCCGTAGCACGAAATCAACTGTGTCGGGGAATTTGGGGTCGGCCTCCATCACCTCGACCTTCACATGACTTGCCGGTGGGGAGGCAAGACCCTTAGCATGGACGCCGGAGGGCATGACGACCAGCATGAGCGCAAACAGAAGCGTCAGCAGAGGCTTATATACGCCTACTGTGTACCTTCTGCCTGCACCTGATTGCGCTATTATCATCATCCCAACATCCATCTCAGTATGCCATGAATTCAAAACTCATAATTCATTCTGATGATCCCAACTTCCATCTCAGGTATGCCTCTACAAAGCCGTCAAGATCGCCGTCAATCACCGCGCTGGGGTTGGAGTTTTCGTGGCCTGTGCGGTGGTCTTTCACCATATTGTAGGGATGCAGCACGTAAGATCGTATCTGGCTGCCCCAGCCTACCGACACATGTTCTCCTCTGAGCCGTGCTTGCTCGGCGGCGCGGCGCTCTTCCTCGATCTCCCAAAGGCGCGCCCGCATAACGCTCAGGGCCGTAGCCCTGTTCTGTAGCTGGCTCCGCTCGTTCTGGCAGGTTACTACGATGCCTGTCGGTATGTGCTTGAGACGCACCGCCGTTGAGGTCTTGTTGACGTTCTGCCCGCCCGCGCCGGTTGCCCTATGGAAATCTTCTTCCAGGTCGTCCGGGTTGATGACTATCTCTCCTTCGTCTTCAAGCTCAGGCAGCACTTCGACCAGGGCGAAAGAGGTATGCCTGCGGTGGGAGGCATCGAATGGAGAAAGGCGCACCAACCTGTGAGCGCCTGCCTCGGAGCGGGCATATCCAAAGGCGTTCTTGCCCTTCACGAGGAAGGTGGCGCTTTTGATGCCAGCTTCGTCACCCTCCATCATGTCTAGTATCTCGGTGCCATAGCCTCGCTGCTCAGCCCACCTGAGATACATACGCATGAGCATTTGCGCCCAATCTTGCGCCTCCGTACCGCCCTCGCGGGCATGAACCGAGATGATGGCGTTGCTGGCGTCATGGGGGCCGCTCAGCATCAGGGAAAGCTCGAGTTTGTCCAACTCACGAAGGAGACGGCTTGCGTCTGATGCGACCTCGGCGATTATCGATTCGTCGCCGTCATCTACGGCAAGCTGAAGCAGTTCTTGGAGGTCTTGGGCGCGTTGGGTGAGGCTGCGCCATTGCTCGACATCTTCCTGGAGGCCGGTAAGCTGGCGCATCGCTACCTGGGCTGCGCGCTGGTCGTCCCAAAAGCCGGGCTCCTGAGACTGCTGGGTGAGGCGGGCTATTTCAGCATCCTTAGATGCTAAGTCAAAGACGCTCCTTGAGGTCGTGGATTCGAGCGCCGAGACTCTGTACTGCCTCGGTGAGATTGTCGTTGGATATAGGGGTGACGGACATTGTTCTTCCCTTCGGGAATTTTGAATTGAATAATTCGCCTTACGCAACTGCTCAATAACGAGTACGGAGTACCTAGTTATTGGCGCTGAACATCAATTGCATAATACCACCGACTACCCATTACTGACCACTCACCACCAGCACAAGGGGAGTGAATAACCTCCTCTAATTCAAAATCCATAATTGGAGCGACGCGACTGCGTATCAGGTCACAATCGAGATGCCGAGGCCGTCGGTCTCGCCACGGATAATCGGCAGGATTACCGATTCCAGGCGTGGGTTTGTCGCCAGCGTGCGGTTGTATTTTGCGACCACGGAAGCCGCTGTGTCTTCAGGAGTGGGTGCCATAACCGCGCCGTTGCGGATGAGGTTATCGCTCAAGATAACGCTGCCGGGGCGCGATAGCTTTATGGCCCAATCGAGATAGCCGGGGTAGTTTTCTTTGTCCGCGTCGATGAAGAAGAGGTCGAATGGCCCCTCGCCATTGGAGGCGATTTGCGGAAGGAGGTCCAACCCCGCTCCTACGCGCACCTCAACACGGTCCGAAAGGTCTGCCCGTTCGATGTTAGCGCGCGCAACCTCAGCGTGCTTGGGGCTGTATTCGAGACTGAGTAGGCTGCCTCCTTCCGGCAGAGCGCGGGCCAGCCAGATTGTGCTGTAGCCGCCAAGCGTGCCTACCTCCAGCACCTTCTTTGCGCCGCTCAGTTTAGCAAGCATGTAGAGCAGCCTCCCCTCGTTGGCCGACACGTTGATGGGTGGCAGGCTGTTCTCCTCACTATTCCTGAGCGCGGCGTCAAGCGCTTCGTCATTGGTCGAGAATAGACCTTCTATGTAGTTATCGACGTCGCGTAAGAGGTTCGGTTGTGGATTGTCGTTCATTAGTTCTCCTGATAAATGGGATTATGGTGTCACTTCGGGATATACCAGCCCCGCGCCTGTATTAAGCAGCACGACTCGTTCCCCCTCTCGTATCCATCCGTTTGCACGTAGTTGCCGCACGGCGGGCAAGAGGGCCGCACCCTCCGGGCAGACCCACAGGCCATGCCGAGCCATCTCTCCCACTGCTGCTCTTATTTCAGAGTCGTCTACGGCAAGGGCAGTGCCGTTTGTTTCGCGCAGGGCACTCAGCATCAAGCCCCCTGATAGCGGACCCGGCACGCGCAGCCCAGCCGCGATGGTAGAAGCGCCCTCCCAGAAGGTCGTCTGGTCTAGTCCTGCTTCCCAGGCTCGCACCACCGGAGCGCAACCCAACGCCTGCACGACCACCAGCCGCGGCGGAGGTTTATCCGCATTTACCCAGCCCAACGCGCTCAATTCCTGAAATGCTTTCCATAGCCCAAGCAGTCCGACCCCACCACCAGTTGGATATAGGATTACATCGGGCGGTTGCCAGCCTAACTGCTCGGCGATCTCCAGGCCCAGCGTCTTCTTTCCCTCAAGGCGATATGGCTCTTTGAAGGTGCTGGCATCGTACCAACCTTCGGTGCGTACTCCCTCGGCCACCCACTTCCCGGCGTCACTGATAAGGCCGTCCACCAGATGCAGTCGCGCTCCGTAAAGTAATACTTCCTGTTGGGTAAGTGGCGGCGCATCTTTGGGCATGGCGACCACTACCGAGAGGCTCACCCTCGCCCCGTAAGCTGCCCACGCCGCGCCCGCGTTCCCGGCCGTTGGAAGGGCAATCGTCTTCGCGCCCAAGACGTGGGCACGGGACACCCCGACTGCCGCGCCCCGCGCCTTGAAAGTGCCTGTCGGGTTCAGCCCTTCATCTTTGAGCCATACCTCCGCGCCAATCTCCTCCGAGAGCCAAACTGACGGCAGCATCGGCGTTGCGCCCTCACCCAGCGATATGCGACTAGTAGGATCGGCTAGAGGCAGCAATTCGGCATACCTCCACAGCCCCTCGCTCCAGGGGCGTGCCTGCACCGTATCACGGCTGACTTCTTTGGCGAGCCGTGGCAGATCGTAGCGAGCCAGCAGGATACCTCCGCACTGGGTGCAAAGGTGCTGCTCTATGTCAGCAGGATGAGAGTATCCACATTGGGAGCATTCAAGGTGCGTCAGGTAGTTTGCTTCAGCCATCTCTGCTACCCAACCCCGCAATCATAATTCAAAACTCATAATTCATAATTCCGTTATGTCGTCCCATCCATATGCCAGCTCATCCAGCAATGCGTCGCCCATTTCCTCCTGGCGCTCGGCCACCTTCTTGCCTCCAAGCGCCTCGTAGAAGCGCCGCGCCTGCCGGTTGTCGGCCAACACCCAGAGGAGCATGGAGGTGTGCCCTTGCTCCATTAACCTCATGACCAATGCCGAAGTCAGTCTCTGCCCCATACCTTTACCCTGATAGGCTTCGAGGATGTATATCGCCTGTAGTTCACCTTTGTAAACAGGGTCGTTGCTGCGGTTTGAGCCGCCAGATACGAAGCCGACTATCTCGTTATCCTCTTCGGCAACGTAGACAAAGGTCTCGGGTTGCTGGTTGAGGATCCGGATCCACAACCTCTCACGATATTCGTAGGAACGGTTCGCTATGATATGCTCAGGTATCAGGCCCTTATAGGTAGTGCGCCATGAGTCTACGTGAACTCGAGCGATGCCGGGCGCATCGGCGGGCGTGGCTTCTCGTATTAGCATAACGCTCGAATTATGAATTATGTATTAGACGAAAGCAAACAATTCATAAATCATAATTCCTCCCTCACCCTCCACTCCGCCAGGCGTGTCGGTTGGCGCAAAATGTCAACCATCACATATCCTGTAATAACTCCCGTCAACAGGCCATAGAATACGCCTACCGTGAGGAAGGGGATGTAGGTGGTAATCACCGATACTCCTATGTTTGCGATTACCCAAAACACCGCTTTCGTGGAGCGATGCCGCAGAACCAGGTACTGTGGGAACGCCAGTATAAAGCCCAGAACCCCGCCAAGCAAGAGTTTCAAGAGGATAAGCCCGCATACGGTACCGTAACTGTTGTCGAAGAACAGGCCTGATAGGGCATCGCCATACAGGAAGAAGATTATACCGCTCGCTATCCGCCCTAGTATGCTAGCTACGAGCCATTCTAGCGCCCCTTGCCTCTTGAGGTAAGGCATCAGAACCAGGGCTTGCGCGAGACCTATCACTGCGCCCGCAACTGCTCCACCGGCTGCTATGGAAAGTATATCGAATGCGCCCGGCAATTGGACAATTCGTATCAGGTCTTCCAGATAATGTCCTACAAATGCACCGAGGGTGGTAGCGGCAATAAACATGAGCCAGAACAAAAAGCCTGCCTCCTGGCGCTCCACATATTCATTTCGCTCAGCTACGTACATATCGGGAATTATGAGTTTTGAATTATGAGTTTTGAATTGGATAAGAAGCCTGTCAATTCAAAACTCATAATTGCGCCGGCTTCTCGCCCTCGGTTGAACTATGAAGCAATTATTGTGGTATAAGTTTAAGCCTAACAAATGAACTCGGCAAGGACCTAGAGATGTAGATTGGGTGACAAATCCCTCGTGATTTTAGAAAGGCAAGGAAGATTATGAAATGGAAGATCATTGTGGTTGCATCTGCTCTTATACTTCTCAGTTCGCAGGTCATACTCGCCGGGGATGCGGAGGAATCTCCTTCAGCACATCAAAATTCAAAATTCGCATGTCGATGTGGAGGATTCTACCTCCGTCCCAACGATGAATTACTGAATGCGGGCGCTGTTTTCACGGGGGAAGTAGTTTCGATTGCCGACCTTCCACTGTTAGACGCCGATAGCGTTCGCCAGAAACGAATCGTGTTCAGGGTGATCACTTCGTGGAAAAACGCCTCCGACCGGGAGATAATGGTCGATACCGGTCCAGTTGAGGATGGTTGTGGGCTTGAGTTCCGCCCTGGAGAGATATGGGTCGTATATATGGACAAGACTCGCGTTGCCGATAAATGCACCCGCACCAGGCTATTGGAAGATGCAGGGGAAGACCTCGCTCAGCTTGGACGCGGCAATCCGCCCCTGAGCGATGATCTGGTTGCACGGGTCAAGCCTGTTGAATCGGTCGAAAGGCTGAGGGGAGCCAACCTCTTCGGGCGATTGGGACTTGCCGCTCTAATAGTGGCGGCTTGCCTGGGAGGGCCTGCCGTTTATTACAGG
>JBDSDS010000249.1:0-3619 GCA_039920445.1 Chloroflexia bacterium | reverse complement strand
AGAACGAGAGTTCCGGCGTATTAGTAAGCTCGCTCAATACCTCGTACTGGTCGTCACACTACACCGGAGCCACGCGTCCCCGCTAGACTCTATCAAGAAGAAATAGTTTATGAGAGGTCGGGATAAGTTCCCGACCTCTTTGCTTTGTGGCCTGCTTCTTGCACTTTATGGCGTCAGTACACATATATGTTGTGCAGATTGAATAATCCTAACCAAAGAGGAGAAAAACTATGTGCCTAAGCTGTGGATGTGGCGAACCAAACGAGAAGCACGGAAACCCTGATCACATCACCCTGGACGACCTCAAGCGAGCCGCTAAAGCCGCCGGGGTAGAGACTGAGCAGGCCGCCGATAATATTCACGACGGCGCGAAGAAGCTCCAGGACGAGGGTAAGATTCAGTAGAATAAGGGACGTAAGAATGAAGGGTTGCCAATGTGGCAACCCTTCATTCTTATGAAGCCGAAAAGTTCAAGTTGTCATTCTCAACGAAGTGAAGAATCAGTCTCCCTAGCACTGACTCTCCCGCAGTGATTCTTCACTTCGTTGAGAATGACAATACTGACCTGATTCGTTTCTACTGTAGATTAGTGCTCAATTTAGATACGTTTGCCCTGGAAGGGGCTACCGAATATGCAGTTCCTTATTTGTGCCTGCTAATTTGCGCTCATACTTCGCCACTTTGCCGGTATTCATCTGCGACTATCAGCCCGTCCTGTACTCGGATGATACGGTGCGCCAGAGATGCCAGATTCGGGTCGTGGGTAACAAACACGACCAGCTTACCCTGGTTGCTCAACTCTTCCAGAAGGGCCATGATATGCTCGCCGGTGGTTGTGTCGAGGTTGCCGGTCGGCTCGTCAGCTATCAATATTGGTGGGTCGTTGGCTATTGCTCGGGCTATTGCTACTCGTTGCTGTTCGCCGCCGGATAGCTCGCTCGGCAGGTGGTGCCCTCTGCCCTTGAGACCGACCCGTTCCAGCAGGCTGAGCGCCCGCTCCTGCCGCTTCCCCCCATAGGTATTCAGGAAGTCCATAGGCAACATCACGTTTTCGAGCGCCGTGAGGGTCGGAAGGAGCTGAAAGAACTGGAAAACGATGCCGACGTTCGCCCCACGCCACCTTGCCAGTTCATTCTCGCTCATGGCGTGCAAAGGCAGCCCGGTCATAAAGACCTCTCCTTTGGTTGGCCGATCGATGCCTGTCACCATGTTGAGGATAGTCGACTTGCCGCTGCCGGACGGCCCGACAATCGCGGTGAATTCGCCTGCGTACAGCGTCAAATCTACCTCGCGCAGGGCCACGTACTGCCTGTTGCCCATTGGGTAGGCTTTTATTACGCCCGCCAGCCTTCCGATTGCTGTCTTGCCAGGCAGACTACCCGGTGCGCCGGGAACTTTGTCCAGGGTTTGGCTCATATAGTCATTCTACCTTAATAGGTGTCAATAGATTTACGTCGTGCGGGGCCGTCAAGGATCGTTACTGAAGGTCAAACTGTTGCACCGTCTATGGGGGTCAGTAAGCCCTAGAACTCATTTCAACATAGGGTGAGTCCACGAAGGAGGCGAACCTACTCTCCTTTGTCATTCTGAACGAAGTGAAGAATCCGTTCCTCTAGCACGGACTCCCCTGTAGTGATTCTTCACTTCGTTCAGAATGACACTTCCAATAGCGCCGATAGTCCCCACGCCATCTGGGGCATTCAGTTCTAGACCGAGGGCTTAATTCGGTTTGTCATGAACGAAATGGTCGCTGCGGTACCTCTCCCCTTAGCGCCACGCTCCAGCTTAAAATCTCCCCTCAAGTCGCTCACCACAAGCGTATGCACGATATTCAGACCCAGATGGGCGTCCTTCTGTGGATCAAAGCCTTTGGGCAGCCCCACTCCATCGTCACTCATTTGTACGTATACCCTTGCTGTCTGTGTGTTCTCTGGCGCGACTTCACGCGTAGTTCCGTTCTGCTCCACCCAAGCTCGAATCTCGATTGATCCTTTCTCACGGTCCGCGAAGCCGTGCAAAATGGTGTTGGACGCAAGCTCGTTGAACAAGAGCGCCAGCAGAGTAGCCTCGTGTGATCCTACGCGGATCTGTTCGGTTTCGGGAGCGATTTCCAGCTTCAGATCGAATCCCGGCTTACTCAGTGTAGAGATCGCGGCTTCCGTCACTTTGCGCGCAAGCTCGTGCAGACTGATCGACTCTACGTCGCCGCTGGTCATCAGGTCATGCACCGCTGCCATGCTTTGGACGCGAGAGATGCTCTCACGCACCGCGACGGCTGCCTCGCTGTTCGAGCGCATTCGACGTAGTTGCATCGAGAGTAGACCTGCCACTGTTTGTAGGTTATTGCGGACGCGATGGTTCATCTCCTGGAGCATGGCCGATTTGATCCGCAGGCCCCTGAGCGCGGCATCATAAAGGCGCGAGTTCTCCAGCGCGATAGCCGCTTCATGCGCGAAGGCGTCGAGTAGGCGCACTTGCTCTTCACTGAATGATCTTTCCTCTATGTTGTACAGACAGATGCCGCCCATAATGTTGCGCGGAGCCACGAGCGGCACGCAGAACATAGATTTATAGTCATCGGAAGCGAACGGCAAATCTAGCTCGGCATCACTGTTGGGAGCCAGGGGGACCGGAATGCCCCGTATGATTGCCTGTGCGATTGTGCTCTTCTCAATAGACAGGGCTGTGTTCAGGTTTGATTTCCCTTTGTAGATGCTATGGTTCGGGTCCTTCAGGTCGTACTGCGCCACAAGCTCCAGGATGCGGGCGTCGGGGTGCATCTCGTAGATAGCAGCAGCGTCGGCATGCACCAGCCGGGCTGCCTGGTACGCGATCTGCGTCAGCACTTCCGGCAGGTTGAGGGTTGCCGCGATATGGGCAGAAACGCCCTGTAGAGTCGAGAGTTCAGCCACCTTCTGTTGCAAGCGCGCATCGGTCTGCTCGTAAAGGCGCGCGTTCTCGATTGCGATGGCTATCTCGCCCGCCACTGTTTCGAGGAACCTGATACCGTTCTCGGTGAAATCACGCTCTTCATACGTGTGGACAGTAATCACGCCGAGCAACTTTTCCTTTGTAAAAAGCACGACCGGAACCGCGAGCATGGATATAGCGCGGTCTTCCTCCAGCGATGGAACATACTTGAAGCGCGGGTCAGACCACGCATCTTTGACCGCCACGGGCTTACCCACAAAGGCGGCCCACCCGGTGATTCCCTCCCCAAGCTGGAGGCGCACTTTGCCGACGGCGTCCTGGTTGGGGCCGCTGGTCGCGGTGAGTACCAACTGGTCCCACTCAGACTCGTAAAGGAATATCGAGCACATATCGGCCCCGGTCACGGCGACTACCGCCTGGGCTGTCTCGTTCAGCATGTCGCCCAGGTTGAGCGAGGAGTTGGCGGCGCTGTTGATGCGGTGGAGGGCGGTAAGCTCGCTCACGCGCTGCCGCAATGTATCGTCGGATGCATCGTCTACCGGATCGCCGTCGGATGTGCCGGACGCTGAATAGCCCTCTATCGCGGATGCCAACATTGCAGACGAGAGCTTCCCTTCCTCGAGGTTGGTGAAGTTGCTGAGGGTCAGGTCCTGTCCGAGCAGGAGGAACCGCTCGATAAGCTCACGCA
>JBDSDS010000248.1:0-8630 GCA_039920445.1 Chloroflexia bacterium | reverse complement strand
ATAGACGCGGATATCCCCTCCTGGCCGTTGCAGTAGCTTGTGGCGGGGCGAATCTGGCCTGGTTGCTTAAGGAGTTACCGTTTCCAGATCAGATTCTCAATGTGCCAAACCTGACCTGTTGCTTAAGGAGTTTCCGCAACAAGTTAAGTTGAGCCAGGTAGGCTACCCCAACTATGTACTTGTAATGACATGATATATATGCATGAGAACCTAACCTGCGCCTTAAGGGATTACCGTCAGAGGTTAGGTTAACAGCCACATTGGGGCTTTCGGGTTCATGGGCATTAAATATACTTTAATCTATATTAGTAACAACCTAACTTGTTGCGGTAATTACTTAAGCAACAGGTCAGGTTCCAGCGGCCAGAGGCATTGCCACAGCCTGGCCGGAATACGTGAAATCGTATAGCAAAACCTAACCTCTGACGGTAATCCCTTAAGGCGCAGGTTAGGTTCTGTAATGTGATAATCTGTTCTGGAAACGGTAAACCCCTAGACAACCAGACCAGATAGTGAGGAGGAAACTGAATGGCAACGTTACGCCGCAGCATAGGGTTGAGGCAGGGAGTTGCGCTCTATGTCGGAGCTATCCTGGGGCCGGGGCTGCTCGTGCTCCCTTCGGTTGCGGCTGAGACCGCCGGCCCGGCTTCACTTATCGCCTGGTTCTCGTTGATTGCTCTATCTCTGCCTATGGCGTTGACGTTCGCGGCGCTGGCGCGTGCTTATCCGCAGGCCGGTGGCTTCGCGGCTTATACAGAGCATGCCTTCGGTCCGCTGTGGGGAGCTGTGAGCGGCTGGCTCTTCTTCTTCTGCATTCCCTCCGGGTGCGTCATAGTAGCGCTCATTGCGGGCCAGTATGGCGCGGGAGCGTTTGGCCTGGGCCGCGATGCGCTCTACCTGATTGGCGGTGGATTGGTGTCGGCCGCTTATGCTGTGAACCTCGTTGGCCTCAGGCTCTCCAGCCGGGTGCAGGTTCTGGTCACAGCCGGTATCGTAGTCTTACTTGCAATCGCTATTGCAGGGGCTATGCCGCGTGTAGATACCACTGCATTCACACCCTTCATGCCGTACGGCACTGCGGCGATTGGTCTGGCGGCGGTGCAGCTATTCTGGGCGTTTGCCGGGTGGGAGGCGATAACTCCCCTTGCCGAAGAGTTCCATGACCCGGCGCGCGATATGTGGCGCGCTACGCTCTTTGCGGTGGTAGTGGTTGGCGTCACCTATGGGACCCTTGCCTTTGCAACTGTTGGCACGCGCGCATACGGAGACGCTCTTCAAGGCGCGCCGCCTCTGGGAGTAATGGCAGCGGCCAGCTTCGGTATTGGCGCTCAACAGGCAGTCGGTATCGTCGGTCTCTTCGTAGCGTTCGGAGCAGTCAACGCTTATATCGCAGGCACCAGTCGCCTCGGCTATGCGCTGGGTCGCGCCGCTCAACTCCCACGCTGGTTCTCAGCCCTGCATACCAACTGGCGGTCTCCGCACTACTCACTGGCATTTCTCTTTGCCGGGTTTATCCTGTGGCTCGCCGCGAGTTACGTATTCGGACTTACCGTGGCGGACCTTCTTCCGATTTCGACATCGTCCTATATCGCCACGTACGTACTCTCTATGGCCGCCGGAACCCGTCTCCTCTCCGGTTGGGGGCGTGCTGCGGCGTGGGTTAGCCTTATCGCCTGCGTGGTTGTGCTCCTCTTTGTGGGTGCGTTCTTCGCCTGGATCGGAGGTGTGACCCTCGCTTGCCTTGCTTACCAGGCTTACCAGGCTTACCAGCGCCGCCGGGGCCAGCAGGTAATCGAGTAAAGTTATTACATCGGTTTCTCACCACACACCATCAGGCTGACAAATAGGCAGTACTTGTCAGGGGATGCGTGGAACTCTATGTGCGCTTTGTGCATCGTCTCCACGTCTGCTTCGGTCATGATACCGAGGTCCAGCGCGGGCTTGAATCCTCCTGGGTCCCACTCCTCCGGGAAGAGCGCCTCGACACCCAGCTTATCCGTGTGAACAGGTATCGCTTCAAAATCCATATTCACGTACCCGGCAGCCTCAAGGAGCCGCCAGAGTCGCCTCCCAATTCGCGGGTTGCCTCCACGCAACGCCCGTCCCTCGTGGAGCCTTGTTTCAATAGCCTCTGCCTCCGGGTTTAACGGTTCCTGAATCTCGCCCAACCCAATGTCGATGTCGTTGATCACCAGCTTGCCGCCGGGCTTGAGGACGCGGTAAATCTCCTCCATCGCTCCTGAAGGATTTTGTAGGTGCTGGAAGATAAGCCTAGCAAAACAGAAGTCAAAAGTGTTATCGGATAAATCCATCTTCATAACGTCACCCTGGATGATGGCATAGCGGCCCCCAAGCCCTTTGCTTTGCAAGTATTGCTCGGCAGGCATTATCAGGTCGGGGTCGATCTCCACGCATGTAATATGGCTGTTGGGGCATAAAACAAGAAGCTGTTCGGTGACAAAGCCCGGCCCACTCCCCACTTCAAGTATCGACATCCCATCGCGCAGGCCGAACCAACCCAGGTTGCGAGCCACCTTATCCCACGCCCACATCACCTGCCCGCGCAGCCGCTCGATCTCCTTATCGAGACTCTCGTTCATCTCGCTCGCCTTGTACGAGACCTTCGCTTCAGTATCTGTCACGATTATCCCCTCCTCTATCCCGACTACTCACGTCCGTCGCCTGTAACATAAGCACCCCCGGTATTACCTCACAGTATAGCCCGGGGTAACCAAAACTAAATCAGCCATTAAGCTGATCTACTATCGCCAAATGTGTGATATAATTAACGCAGAGATGTGATCTCCAATTTGACTGGAGTCACGCCTCTGTCGTTAAAAGGATGTTAGCCAGAACCAAACAGCAAACCCCCACGAGTTCCCTATGAAAATCGTCAACGTCGGCTATCGCTCAACCAACTATTACATACTGGCCGACACATCGGGGTCCCCCAGACTCCTCATCGACGCAGGCTGGCCCGGAACCCTGCCCACCATGCAGCATACCTGTAACGTAATGGGCATAAAGCTCTCCTCCATCCCCTACCAGCTAATAACCCACTACCACCCCGACCACGCAGGCCTTGCGCAAGAGCTAAAACACCTCGGTGTCCACCTCATAATAGTAGACACCCAACTTGTCGGTATCCCACTCCTTCGTACTTACGTCAAACCCCAGGATAAATACATCGACATCGAGATTGCAGGCAATACCATCCTCACAGTAGACGAAAGCCGCCCCTTCCTCGCCCGTATCGGCATTCAGGGCGAAATAATCAACACCCCAGGCCACTCAGACGATAGCATTACCCTCATCCTCGATGAAGGAGCAGCCTTCACCGGCGATCTGACACCCCCAATGCTCGTCCCCCACGACCCGAACGACCCCGCCTACCAAAGCTGGGCAGCCATCCGCGCCAAAGGCGCAACCACCATCTATCCAGGACACGGTCCTCCCTGGAATATCTAACCTCACTTCCCTTCCTCTCCCACCCAGAATGTGCAAAACTTCCCACGAACAACCCCCAAACCTGTCTCAAAACAGGCCACCAAAGGGCTTAATATAGTAGAGACTGCAGACTCCACCCCCAATCGCGCAAGAGGGGGTTGCAATGTGGAAACACAGGGACCCGCTGGTGCCCCACCCAACCTACCAACCCTAAGCCACGACCGGCTCTGACCTGCTGATCACCCGCTCCTCACGGCTCATTCCTAATCCCAAACCCACAACTCACTATTCAGCACTACAAATACATAGGACTTACCCAAACGCACTAATCGATTAGCGATTAGCGAACTCTCGTCGGTCGTCTGGGTAAGCCCCATACAAACTCAGAGCTTCTCACTCAGCAAGAGTGAACCAGTTGCGTTGCGCCCATGGGCACCATCAAATCATACCGTCCCTAAACGGACGCATCCTCCTGCCCTAAACCCAATTCTAAATTCATAATTGCGTTACTCGTCAGATCAAGTTCTCTTTTACCCGTCGAGCATCCGGCCTGAAGCAACAAAATTGCAGTTGCTTCCGAAACTCCAGGTCTATCAGGTCGGAGCCTGCACGGTTCTTCTCAAGGCTGAGGACCACATACTGGCGGAGTTGCTCCGCGTTGTGTGGATTGTACGCGGCATGACGCTGATCCAGAATATTATATTCCTCGTTCATAATCATCATAATGTCGGCCTCGTAGACTACCGACGTGCTGGTCAAGAAATGCCCCAGACGTAATCGCCGTGCTTTCACCCCCTCCGTATCCGCAGCCACTACTGATACAACCAGAATCTGGTCGCTGAGCGCCATCTCCTTCAGCCCCTCCACCTGCTCCGTGTTACGTGCTGCCTCATTGTTGTGGGATATATCCGTGGCTACCTTCTGCAAGTAATCAACAAAAAGCACCACAGGCCGCCCCCCCGCAACACCGCCGGTCGCCCGCATCTTCCTCACCATATCGCGCATATCTTCTACCGTGGTTGTAGAGGAGCCTTTTGCGATTAGCAATCGCTGACCATAGCGACTGAGACGCTCTAACGCACGCGCCCCTCTCGCATCCTTCAATAACACCTCTCGTAAACCTAGAGGCCGGCTATTTGCCCCTGCCAGCGCGTTCTCGTTCACCATCTCAGCGATGTCTCGAATCCTCAACCCGTCGCCAGGCATACCGTCGCCCTTGCCTACGCTCTCCATGCATATCAGCCGCTGCACCATGTAATCAGGCTCGTGCTCGAAGCATACATACAGGCAGGCAAACTGGCCCGTTGCCGCCATATTGCGAGCCATCTGCAAAGCAAAAGTGGTCTTACCGACGCCTGGATGCCCGCCCAGTAGTACCAACTGCCCCACCTTCAGACCCCCGCCCACTGCCACATCCAGCTCACGGAATCCTGTTGCTATATTCCGGAACTCTTGTGCCACTCCGGAGCGTACCTGCTCGTCGATGCTCTGCATTACTTCCGTTACCGAATTGGCAGTGGGCGACTTTGTCCCGCGCTCAACTTCCATGAACCTACTCCTTATAGAAGCGCTATAGAGAACTTCAAAAACACCGCTATGCATCAACGTAAATGGCAGGCTCAGCATAACCTGTTAGCCTAGCCAGCATCCGAAACCTACCCTAACGACTGAGTAACCACATCTTCTAGACAACCATAGAATACCATACGCCGGAGTATGAGCATCTTTTCAAGCTGACCGAACCCAGTCCCCCAGACGGCACCACATCATACTCGAACGAATCATAGCTCAAAATTGACACTCTCCACCCCATGCTTTATCATTAACAATGGGAAACAATAGTCTGCGCACCCCTACCGAAATACAAGGCTAAGAAAGCACTGACATGAGCGCAGCCAACGTAGACAAAGCCGAACTCATAGCACCTCCCCAAGACGGCCTCACCGAGGGCCAGGATTCCTTGCGCCCTTCGCTTACCACGGTAGACGACCACAAACCACACCGCCCTCCACCCTCTCTCGACATTCTCATCAGGCTCGTCCAATCTTACAATCCCAAAGCCGACGTCGAAGAGCTACATAAAGCATACGACTTCGCCCACCACGCCCATGAGGGCCAGATACGTGGCACAGGCGAACCGTACATCACCCACCCCCTGAACGTAGCCGTTATCCTGGCCGAGATGCGCCTCGACATAGAGACCCTCCAGGCCGCAATCCTCCATGACACCATCGAGGATACCCACGCTACCTTTGACAAAATCACAAAACAGTTCGGCCCCACAGTTGCCCATCTCGTCGAAGGCGTAACGAAGCTAGGCGCAATCCCCAAGCTGAGGGTCGGCATAGATACAGGTTCCGATAAGACCCAGCGCGACGCCCACCAGCAGGCCGAGAACCTTCGCAAGATGTTCCTCGCCATGTTCGACGACCCCCGCGTGGTACTCATCAAGCTCGCCGACCGCCTCCACAATATGCGGACCCTCGACGGCATCCCGACCGCCAAGCAGCAGCGTATCGCCACCCAGACCCTTGAGATATACGCCCCACTCGCCAACCGCCTCGGCATGTGGCAGATGAAAGGCGAACTTGAAGACCTCTCATTCTCCTACCTCAACCACGAGCGCTATATCGAGCTGACCGATATGCTCACCGAGACTAAAGCCACCCGCGACCGCTACCTCAAGCGCGTAATCAGCACTCTCGAAAAGACCCTGGACGAGTCCAAAATCGAGGCTGAGATAAATGGCCGCATCAAGCACGTCTATTCCCTCTACCAGAAGATGCAGCGTAAGAACCGCCCCGTCGAGCATATCTACGACGTGCTTGCCGTCCGCATCGTGGTCGACTCACTTAAGGACTGCTACGCGGCCCTCGGCGTCATCCATGCCCTCTGGCCCCCCATCCCCGGCGAGTTCGATGACTACATTGCCCGCCCCAAAGAGTCGATGTACCAGTCGCTCCATACGGCGGTCTGGGCGCTCGATAACAAGTCGCTCGAAATCCAGATACGCACCCACGAGATGCACGAGCTGGCCGAGTTCGGTATCGCGGCCCACTGGCGATATAAAGAGCAAAAAGGCGGCAAGCGAGACCTCAAGTATGAGCAGAAGATCGCCTGGCTCCGCCGCCTCATGTCCTGGCGCGACGAGGTCGAGAGCGCCCAGGACTTCGTCGACTCCCTCAAAAGCGACGTCTTCCAGGAACACATCTACGTCTTCACCCCCGAAGGCGACATCATCGAGTTGCCCAAAGGCGCGACCCCCCTCGACTTCGCCTACCGCATCCACACCAACCTCGGCCACCAGTGTAGCGGCGCGAAGATGAACGACCGCCTCATCACCCTCGATACACCCCTGGAGAACGGCGCGGTCATCAGGATACTCAAGGACAAAAACCGCGCAGGCCCCTCGCGTGATTGGCTCCAGTCGAACCGTTACCTCAAAACAGGCAACGCCAAGCAGAAGATCAGGCAGTATTTCCGCAAGCAGCGCCGCGATGAGAACATTTCCGAAGGCCGCAACATCCTCGACCAGACGCTCAAACATCTCGGCCTGACCCACGTGTCACACGCCGATGTGCTCGCCTATTACCCGCGATACACCCACCTGGACGACTTCCTGGAGGCCATCGGCAACACCGACATCAGCCAGCAGGGACTCACATCTAAACTGGGAGAGCACCGCATCGAAGAGCTTCTCCTCCCCGATACGGACGCGCCTGCCGTCACCGTACCGACCACCGCCACCTCCACCACGATGCAGGTAAGCGACCTGGGCGGCATTCTTACTACACTGGGAAGATGCTGCAAGCCTATGCCCGGCGATGAGATAATCGGCTATACTACCAAAGGCCGAGGCATCACCGTCCACCGATCCGACTGCTCGAACCTTGCAGCCGTACACGACACCGGACGCCTCACCCGCGTCTCCTGGGGCGGCGCGAAAGCGGCCAAGTATCCCGCAGGCGTGCGAATCCAGGCCCTAGACCGCCAGGGCTTATTGAGGGACGTAACTACCCTGCTCGCCGAAGACAAAGTGAATATAATCAGCGTTCACACCCAGAAAAAGCCAAGCTCCGCCACCACCACTATGATAATGGCCCTCGAAGTAGGCGGCGTAACCCACCTGTACACCCTCATAGACCATCTCAAATCGATCCGAGGCGTGTATGACGTGCAGAGGGATACAGGCGGGCTGATAGAGTAATTACGAAGCGGTCGTCAGTAGTCGGTAGTCAGCATCACAAGGTGAACCCACTTCCTTTTGTCATTCTTCACTTCGTTCAGAATCCGTTTCCAGGACCATGCCAGGACTTACAATCCTTGAGGCTCTATGAACACAAAATACAAGACAACAATCGAAGACCTCTACATTCTGCCTGAAAACAGCAAAGCCGAGATAGTTAATGGAGAGATAGCGCTGATGTCCCCTACTGGAGACCTCCCAAGCCGTGCAGCAGGGTCAATCTATATCAGCCTGCGCCAATACGAGCGAATAGCGCCTGCTGGCCTGGCATACGCCGATAACACAGGCTTCATTGTAAACTTGCCTCACCGTCAATCATTCAGCCCTGATGCTGCCTTCTACGTGGGCCCGCGAACAGGAGGCAAGTTCCTGGAAGGCGCTCCCATCTTCGCCGTTGAAGTAAGAAGCGAGGGAGATTATGAACCAAAGGGGCTGACGCAGCGCGAGCTGGCCGCAAAACGCGCCGACTATTTCGCCGCAGGCACACCTCTTGTCTGGGATGTGGATGTGCTTAGAGACGAAATCGTGAGAGTATACCTGCAGAACAACCCCGACAACCCGACTATATACCGCCGAGGCGAAATCGCCGAAGCCGAGCCTGCGGTGCCCGGCTGGACTATGCCGGTTGATGACCTGTTTGTCTAAATGTAGTAGCGCACCGACTTATTTCAAGCGCATAATTCAAAACTCAACATTCAAAATTCATAATTCCGACGAAGGAGAGAGAGTTGCCCGAACGCGAAGCCTTTAGAATAGGCGACATAGTCGTACACTGGTACGGCATCATGATCATGCTGGGAGTGCTCCTGGCTTCTTACCTCTCTATAAGAGAGGCAAAGAGGCGCAATGAAGACCCGGATCACGTGTGGCAGCTATTCCCCTGGGTGCTCATCGCGGGCATTATCGGCGCGCGGCTCGGCTGGGTGCTGCCAAGTCT
>JBDSDS010000247.1:0-6226 GCA_039920445.1 Chloroflexia bacterium | reverse complement strand
GGCCGCGGACCCAATCTCGCCAGCGTCCTATCATCTATCCGCTTTCAACTTTTCTTAAGCTCGCCGGTAGACGGCATAATGCCGCACCCGCTGCGCTCATGCCTGATAGGTCAACGGTCGAGAGTGTGCTGGGCATTGCCTGTGCGGTAGCTCCATTGCTCGCGCTCGTAATGCTACCATTGCCCGCAAATCCTCTATTGGCGATTGGGCAAGCGGGGGACCTTCTTGTGATTGTGTCACTACTTTCGATACAGCCTCTCACTTCCGCACTCCTCGGCTTACGAGGTGGCGGGCAAGCATCGCTGCGAGGCGCACAGGACCTGGGCCGCCTCCTGACTGGGCTGCTTCCCGCCCTCATTGCTGTCGCCGCGCGGGTTGAGGTGTGGGGAGCCGGGTCGTTACGCATGACCGCACTTTCAGCCGCACCCGAGACCGGAGCGCAGACGCTGGTGAGGATTCTTTCGGGCGCGGTTCTGCTCCTGGCGCTACCGTGGTGGCTTCATTCAGATAATAGAACGTCAAGCCTGGGAGGGGCTGGGTCATATGCTGGGCGGCGGCTGCAAGCGGTGGCGCTTGGCGCTTTCTGGGCGCTGCTTGTCTTACCCACGCCGGGAGATCAAGCATGGGCCTTAGCTCTGTATACGGTGGGTACGCTGGTAGCCTCGTTAGCGATGCGGCTCATCCCCGAGCGAATGCTTCCTATCCGCCGAGAGAGGGACAGGGCCAACCTTGTGTGGTCCACGGCGCTGCCTGTCGCGACAATTGCGCTGCTGGTCTCTTTCTGGTGGGGAGGGCTGTAACGTGCGCCTGGGCATTACCGGCACGCGAGGCACGCTTGGCAGGGCGCTCGCCCGCCATGCCGAGGCAGCAGGACATACCATACTCCACATTAACAGGCCCACCTGCGACATAACGGATCCAACCACTATTCTTCCTGCTATCGTCGATTTCAAGCCTGACGTCGTCATACATCCCGCCGCTTACACCAACGTGGATGGGGCGGAAAGCGAGCCGGGCATTGCATTCGCTGTCAATGGCCTGGGCACGCGTAATATCGCTCTTGCTTGCGAAGCATCAGGCGCGTCCCTTATCTACGTCAGCACAAACATGGTGTTTGACGGCACCAAAGGCTCTCCTTATACCGAGTTCGACGAGCCATGCCCACGAGGGGTATATGCAGCATCCAAGCGAGCGGGGGAGCGGTACGTAGAGCATCTGATGAGTAAGTTTTACATCACTCGTGTCTCATGGCTCTATGGCCGCGAGGGCGACAGTTTCGTGCATAAGATCGTGCGGGCCGCCGACGCGAAAGGTGCGCTCAGTGTTGTGGCTGACGAGGTATCAACCCCAACTTACGCGGAAGACCTGGCCGAGGCGCTGCTAAGACTGGCAGATAGCGGCCTCTACGGATTGTATCATCTGGTGAACGAAGGAGAATGCTCACGCCTAGAATACGCACAGGAGATCATGAGACTGACCGGACGAGAGCATATCCCCCTCACCCCCGGCAAGTTGTCTGACTACCCCCGCCCCGCGCCGACTCCACCCTACTCCACTTTGAGGAACTTCGTCGGTACACAAGCCGGTATCACCCTGCGTCCGTGGCAAGCTGCTCTTGCCGACTACCTTTCCGGCATCGACAACCCCGGCACACCGCTCTAGCATTAAGTCCCCAATTTTGAATCTTGGATTACTTCCCTCCGGGAATTAGGAATCAAAAGGAATACAAAAGAATTCAAAATTCAAAATTCATATTTCATATTTCCGCTAAAGCCCACCGCGTCTCGGTTATCATCCCCACTCATAATGGAGAGCATCTGCTGCCCGAATGTCTGGAAGCTCTCTGGCGACAGAGCTACAGGGACATTGAGACAATTGTGGTGGACGACGCCTCTACCGACGGCACACATGCCTTACTGGTAGGCTACCCGGAAGTAACTACACTAGAAACGCTGCCAGGCACAAAAGGGCATGGCTTCGTAGCGGCGGTCAACGCAGGACTGGCGAAATCCAGGGGTGAGATCGTGGTCCTGTTGAATAATGATGCGGTACCCGATCCCGGCTGGCTTGGCGAACTGGTCGGCGCGCTCGACCGCAACCGGTGGGCAGGCATGGCCGCAAGTAAACTGATGCTGTACGACCGCCCCAACACCTTTCACTCGACGGGTGACTATTATGGACTTGACGGCGTGCCCCATAGTCGCGGAGTCTGGGAGGCCGATAGAGGGCAGTTTAATCTCGAAGAGGAAGTGTTCGGCCCTTGCGCGGCGGCGTGCGCATACAGACGCTCGGTTCTGCTCGATGTGGCTACAAGCGGCGGCACACAGCCACCCTACCGTGTGCTTGATCCTCAGCTCTGGATGTACTGCGAAGACGTAGATCTTAACTTGCGCGCTCGCCTCAGGGGCCATCGTACCGTATACGTGCCCACAGCCTGCGCTCGCCATCGCCTGAGCGCGACGGGTGGTGGCGCGCTTGCCTCGTATTACGTTGGGCGCAACCTGATTTACCTCATTGCGAAAGACCTTCCACTGCGCCTGATCTTGCGTAATCTTCCCGGCATAGCCCTCGCTCAGTTACGCTTTGCGATAGAGGCTATCAGACATATCAGGGGAGAGGCAAGCCGCGCCAGACTCCGGGGCATGGCAGTCGGGCTGCTTACATGGCCGCGTGTTTTGCCTTCACGTCGGCGCATAATCTCCTCACGCATTCTAAGCACCCGCCAGTTTGAGCGCGAGCTTAGAATGCGTAGGGGTCGGGAAATTACGAATTACAAATTACAAATTACGAATTGACTATTTTCATCCGTAATTCGTATGCGGGTGAAAAGCCGCGCTATGCACGCTATTTTTTCAGCCTGTGATTGGGCGCATCGCCTTGTGGGGTGCCCTTCGAGGGAGGAGTAGTAACGTGCTCACCGGGGACGGTGATGACTTTGAGCGCGCCCTTCAGCACATCAATCGTAGCAGGAGTGCGGCCACGGGGCTGGGCGTCGGCATGAACAGGCCAGGAGCGCCGACTTGAGGTCAGCACCCGAACGTGACTTGCCCTGTAAGTGCGGATGTCAGGGTTATCGGCTACACGGTCTTGCTTGCCGTCTTTATGCTTCATGTCACGCTTGAGCAGAGCAGCCAGAATATGACGTATGAATGCCGACTTGCTGAAATTGCGAAAGACCACTACATCAAACATGCCATCATCCACCTTCGCGTCAGGCGCTAAAGGCACTGAATAACCCCAGTATGGTCCGTTCGCCACGAGCACCACAAGCGCCTTCACCCGCACGGCGCGCCGGTCAAGCACAAGCGTCACATGTCTGGGACGGAACTTGAAGAAGGTGCGTACCACATCTATCAAGCGCACATAATCGCCCTTGTCCACACTATTGAGGATCGGGAAGAGAGCGGCATCGAGGCCGATGCCCGCCGTCTCCAGGAAATACTCTCCGTTGCACCGACCAACGTCTGCCTTGCGTATCTCACCGAGGCGAAGCAGCTTGGTGGCCTCCGGGAGGTCGAACGGCACGTGCATCATACGGGCTACATTGTTTGCGCTGCCGAGGGGCATAATTCCCAGGGTAACATCGGTGCCGATAAGACCAATTGCCACTTCACCCACAGTACCGTCACCTCCGCATGCCACTACGATGCTGTAGCCTTCTTTCTTCGCGTCTTTAGCGAGCTTAGTGGCATGGCCCGCATACTCAGTCTCAACGATGTCAGCCTCGATGCCGTTTTCCGCCAACAGGCGCGATACTTCCTCCGTGCCCGCAGCGTTGGTCGTGATGCCGCCCTTTTTACCAGAGGCAGGGTTGATGATAACTTTCACCTTGGTCCCAGGCGGGATGTTATCAGGCAAGGCCTCCGCCTTAGAGTAAGCAGTCTGGCCCTCAAGGACGTCCGTTAAGTCAGTTAAATCGTTTTGTTGGGCCGCAGAGGCCATATAATTACTCCAACGCATTGAATAGTGAACGATAACAATAAGCATCCGCCTTATTATATACAAAAGTTGGGCCATGAGTTGTGTAGAAGGATAATGCGCATCTCCATACACAGAACTGGTGATTGTTGTTATCATAGGGCAGCTAACAAGTACCAAGCGGGAACACATTGAATAGGGAGCATGCAGTTTCTATGGCGAACGCAATCGAGACAAACGGATTGACGAGAAAGTTCGGCGAGCGCTTGGCCGTAGATAAGCTAGACCTGGCGATACCGCAGGGTAAAGTGTTCGGCTTCCTCGGTCCGAACGGCGCTGGCAAGACCACAACCGTCCGTATGCTCGCGGCGCTGATCGCACCTACCGATGGGTCTGCTACGGTCAATGGGCATGAAGTAGGGCGGGATGATACCGCTATACGAAGGTCGGTCGGCATCCTGACCGAGACCCCAGGACTGTATGACAGGCTCACTGCCCACCAGAATCTGGTCTTCTTCGCGCAACTCTACGAAGTGCCGGAGAAGCGAGCTAGCGAGCAAGCTGGTTATTACTTGCGAGCGCTCGGCCTTGAGGAAAGGCGCAACGACAAAGTGGGCGGCTTCTCGAAGGGTATGCGCCAGAAGCTGGCATTGGCAAGAGCCTTCATGCACGAGCCTGCCGTGGTCTTCCTCGACGAGCCTACCGCGGGCCTCGACCCCGAAGCCTCAAGAACAGTGCGCCAATTCGTCAAGGAATTACGCAGCGAAGGTCGTACGATATTTCTGACCACTCATAACCTGCCTGAAGCAGACGAGCTTTGCGACTTGATCGGTGTTTTCCAGACTCGGCTGCTACAGATCGGGACACCCGCGCACTTACGGTCGTTGCTGTTCGGGCGCGGCACTGTCATAAAGACAGAAGGCGATGCATCACGCTGGGAGAGCGTGGCGACTGCGCTGCCCTTCGTCCGGCAGGCAACCGCACAGGACGGCGCCCTTTCGGTCACGCTGGATGACCCCGATGCTCAGAACCCGGCCCTGGTACACGCTCTCGTGGCTGCGGGCGCATCGATCCGATATGTCGAGCCGATGGCGCATTCGCTGGAAGATGTCTACCTGGAACTGCTCGATGAGAAAAACTTGGCGCAGTGACCAGTGACCAGTGACCAGTGTCCAGTGTCCAGTGACCGGTAGTCGGTAGTCGGTAGTCGGTAGTCGGTAGTCGGGAGGTAAAGTGGATAGAGCGTCGAACAAAGTAGTTTTGATTTTGCGTAAGGAGTGGGTGGAGCTGAGGCAGCAGCGCGTGCTCTTGCTTGGCATGCTGGCTCCTCCTTTGATTTTCGCTGTGATGCCACTTGCTTTTGCTTCCTTCGCGGGGCAGAACCTGATGGAGGAAGAGGGGAATATGCCCAACCTGAACGATTTAATCAAGCTCAACCCCGCGCTAGAGGGAATGAGTCCGATAGAGCTGGGCCAAACTCTAATCACCCAGCAATTCTCGATACTATTTCTGCTGCTCCCGGTCATCCTCCCCAGCGTCATCGCCTCCTACAGCATTATTGGGGAGAAGACCAGCCGTACGCTCGAGCCTGTGCTGGCTACTCCCGTGTCTACCAGAGAGCTTTTGCTGGCGAAGTGCCTCATCGGAGTAGTGCCGTCCGTATTGATAACCTGGCTGGTTGCGACGATATTCGCGGTAGGCCTATCGTTTGTGGCGGTCTCCCCACGGGTCTTAGAGGCGATCATTAGCCTCGGCTGGTTGCTTGTGCTTCTTTTGTGCGCGCCGCTGCTCTGCTTGATAACAGTCGCGGCTACAGTCGCGATCTCATCGCGGGTGAGCGATCCCAGGACTGCCCAGCAGATATCGGTCGTATTGATAATACCTATCATGGCTCTTTTCTTCGGGCAGTTGACCGGGTTGCTGATACTCAGCCCGATACTGGCGGTGATAGGTGCGATAATACTCGCGCTGCTGGCAGCCGCTGCCCTTTTGATCGCCTCAGCCCTCTTCCAGCGCGAGACGATACTGACGCGGTGGAGCTAAATATCAGCGGTCGAGAACCGCTACGGTGCCGGGTTCATCTGCGCATGGTGCACAATGTAGAGCACATATTGCTTCGTAGCTCCCATAGGGCAGACTATTTCCTCTTTTTCATTTGCACGGGCCAAACGTCCGAAGACAACCAGATGCTGTCCCACCTTGGCATTTACCTGGCCCCAGAGTGAGTATGACCACCAAGTTGTATTAGCTAGTTGCGCTACTGTCTTCCCTCTATCATAGCTGAGAAATGAGCAGCCACACGCTTGAT
>JBDSDS010000246.1:0-4129 GCA_039920445.1 Chloroflexia bacterium | reverse complement strand
CTACCTGGCAGTCTCTGTGTTATCGTCAACGGGTACGGGCACGCTCGGCGGGAATCATAATCACTTGCTGGAGTGGGCTGCGGCATCGTCTCTCGGTGTGGCGCTGGCGGTGGCCGTTTTGCGCGCTAATCAGAGGCCAGTTTTCCAGCTTGCCAGTGCCGCGCTCGGTCTGCTGCTTTTGCTTCAGACGCCGAGCCTGTTCGAGACCCCAGCCTGGCTGCAAAGGGAACTTAGCCTTCTTTCGGACAGCAAGCGAGAGGGGATGCAGAATATCTTCCAGTATGTCACGAACAATGGCGGGACAGCCTATTCGGACAACGTTGGCCTGTTACTCACCACAGGCAAGAAACTCTGGTCTACCGACCCTTTCACGCAGACGCACGCTACCTTTTATGGTAGATGGGATGAAAGTGAGCTGGTAAGAACAATCGAAAGAGGGGAGTTCGCACAGATTATCCTCCGAATCGACGTCTTTGATCCGAAAGATGGGGCGGGGGACGTATCGCCCGGAATCTTGCAAGCAGTACGTAATCATTATAAACTGGATCAACGCAATGTTGAGAACATTTATGTGCCAGTGACCAGTCGCCGAAACGACGGGACATTGAATGAGGAGAACTAAACTGTGACCAATAAAGAAGAATCTCTACCCCAAGAACTGCTCGACATCCTTGTTTGCCCCGTCGATAAAGCAAAGGTGCGACTAGAAGGCTCGCGGTTGATCTGCGGTGAATGCGGTCGAGCGTATCCCGTGCGTGATGGGATCCCGGTTATGCTCGTTGACGAGGCCGAAATGACGCGGCCCTGAATCCGGTGTCGTTTGTCTTTTTCTATCCTCAGTTCAAAAAACTTACAGGTGCGGAGCGCCTTATCCTGAAGTTGGCTGCATATACAGCGCGGCAGGCCGGCCCTGGGAAGGATGTTATAATCCTCACCCATAGATTTGCTGCCGAGTGTCGTCCGGCTTTGGAGGACGGGGTGCGATTGGTCGAGACCGGATGGCCGATGCAGGTAACAGGTAATCACTACCTCGATGCCGCCGTGGAGTATGCGCTTGGTCCCGCGCTTGCCTTGAGGATGCAGTTCAGCAAGTTGAGTGCAGTAATATTTTTCGGCCCGCCGAGCGTACCTGCGCTCTGGTTTTCAAGGAGATTTCTCTTACCTCTGACAGGTAGGAAAGTGCCTATCTTGTATTTTTGTTTTGAGCCGCCGAGATTCATATATAGCGACACGAACGACATCGTGAGTCGCCTGGGTCTCGCAGGGCGCTTGATACAGCCGTTATTCCGCCTGTACCGCCAGATAGACCGGCGCATGGTAAGGGCGGCGCATCTGGTACTTTCCAATAGTCCTTATGGATCACAGAGAATTAAGGATGCGTATGGACGCCGCGCTGTGGTGATCGAGCATGGAGTAGACTTCACCAGGACGAACAGGGAGGCAGTTAACGCTCTTCGCTCTAAGCTTGGGCTGGAAGGGCGCAAAGTGGCTGTCACCGTGAATCACCTGCACCCCAGAAAGCGGATCGACCTTTTCCTGAGATCAGTTTGTGAAGCGTCCGGGCAGGTGGACAGCGTTACCGGGTTAGTGGTAGGCGGTGGGCCGGAAAGAGAATCTTTGGAATCGCTCGCGGGTGAGCTTGGAATGAAGATTGGCCGTGAGGTCATATTCACCGGCGTGGTCGATGAGAACGATCTCCCGGCTTATTATTCGCTTGGCAATGTATACGTCCACACTGCGCGCGAAGAGAGTTTTGGCCTGTCGGTGATTGAGGCGTTGAAGTTGGGGCTACCGGTCGTGAGCGTAAATGAGGGTGGTCCGATGTCTACCGTTCAAGACGGTGTAAGCGGCTTCCTGGTAGAGGCTACACCCCCGTCCGTCGGCAATGCTCTTGCTTTGCTGTTGAGGGATGAGGAGAAAGCTAAAGAGATGGGGGCGGCAGGCGCGGCGTTCGTTGATAAACATTTCCAATGGGAGCGAGGGGCGGCTACATTGTTGAACTTGATCGGCGCGGTCGAGGCCCGCCTGGCGAGATGATATGGCTCAGACTATAGACGCTCCACGAGTCGATTCTGCGCCGCTTGAGGTGTCGGACGAGGACATCACGCCCGACGTCGGAGATACAGGTGCCACCCAGCGTCCGCTTCGGCGCGTGTTGCCTCACGTCCTCTCCTTGTTCATCTTCACTTTGCTCAGCATAATCGCTACCTGGCCGATGTTTCCTCAGCTAGGAGGCTACGTCATTGACAAGGGCGATCCGCTCTATAGCGTGTGGGCGATGGCCTGGCAAGCGCACGCTATAGCGACCGACCCCCTAGGCATCTTCGACACAAACATACTCTACCCATTCAAGGGGACTCTCGCGTTCGACGAAATATCATTCGCGGAGGCGGTGCTTGCTGCGCCCGTCTATTGGCTGTCCGGCAATCCTGTGTTGAGTCATAATCTGCTCTTGCTTGCCAGTTTTGTGCTATCGGGCTACGGCGTATGGCTCCTTGTCCGAGAGCTAACAGGAAGCACTTTGGCGGGCTACGTGGCGGGAAGCGCGTTTGCCTTCAGCTTCTACCGGCTGAATCATTTGCCTCACATGACGCTTATCAATACTCAATGGATGCCGTTTCTGCTTCTGGCTGCTTACAAGTTGTTATGGACTAAATCGTGGCGCTGGGCTTTTCTCTTTTCGTTCTTCTTTGTGTTGAATGCCTTGTCGGGCCACTACCTTGCATTCTATTCGGCTATGCTGGTTGGGCTGTGGGCGCTTTTCTATTTCGCGGTTGAGCGGCGCGCATTCTACTGGGCCTTCGCGGGCAAGTTCGCAGCGGGGCTTGGGGTGGCCGTTCTGGCTTTGTTACCCATCGCTTTGCCTTATGTCTCTTTCCAGCGGGCCTATGATTTCGAGCGCAGTCTGTTCGAGGCTGAGCGTTTCTCAAATACACTGATGAGCTTTCTGGCTGTCTTCAGGGGCAACTCTTTGTACCGGGAGTTATTAGTGCCCTTCTCTGACAAAGGCTTCTGGGCGATAGAGCGCGCGGCTTTCCCTGGCCTGGCCGTACTGGTCCTATCCGTAGTGGCTGTAGTCTACTCGCTGCGTAAGAAGCGGGCTGTTCAAGTGGAAGCCCCCAATGGTAGGTCACGCTTGCGCCTCAGTAGTCATGTCGGCTTTTTCGTACTGGTTGCATTGTTGAGTGCGTTCTTTTCGCTCGGGCCCAGCCTCCAACTGACCTATGCGGAATCGAATTATGATCCTAACGCGATCCAGCGTGTTATACCGCTCCCATATGCATTGCTCCACGAATGGGTTCCCGGCTTTCAGAGCATGCGTGTCGTATCGCGGATAGGTGTGCTAACTGCGCTTGCGCTAAGCGTGCTGGGGGGATTCGGGGCTTACTATCTGCTTGAGCGTTTGCGCCTGTCGGGGTGGTCAACTGACCGCAGAAAGTGGGCCGCGAGCGTGGCGGCTGGCCTGCTGGCTCTGCTGCCTGTAGTCGAGAGTTGGAGTGCGCCTGTGCAGATGCAGGCGGTCGGCACCAGAGGCGCTGTGCCGCCTGTCTACGGTTGGCTGGCTAAACAGCCGCGAACCGTAATAGTCGAGTACCCAATGACGCACTACAAACGCGGCGATCCAAGCGTCGAGATGGCGAATCTCTACCAGTATTACAGCATCTATCACTGGCACCACACGATAAACGGCAGCACGACGATCAAGCCTTTCTCGTACTCCGCACTTGTCCGAGAGACCGAAGAATGCTTTCCATGCCCGCGTAGCCTAGATGCTCTTTGGGCAATGGACGTGCAGTACGTTGTCATCCACCTGGAGAATCTGAGCGCGCCTCAAAGAACAGATTTCCTGTGGCGCTCCACCGATCCAGCCGGGAAAGTCGTGGGCGATTTCAATCTCGTAGCCGAATTTGGCAACGACCGTGTTTATAGCATCGCGCCGCGTGAGATAGGCCGGTTGAAGCAGTTGATCGACCCCGGCAAGTCGGTGCTCCTAGCTGACCCTGGTTTGGACCCTACACTCGGCAGTGGTGAGCTTGTCTATGGCGGTTATATAGCGACCCTCGGCCACATGCTGCGCGGCCATCCTCTGTTTGGTGATGCGCGTCTCAGTTTCGGCCAGCAAATTGCC
>JBDSDS010000245.1:0-5500 GCA_039920445.1 Chloroflexia bacterium | reverse complement strand
AACTGGAAAGTGGGTTCAGTTGGTCTGCTCTAGGTGAACTGAAGCAATCTTGCCGTGAGTCAACTGAAACGCCACTCCGATGGCACGGGCAGCAAAATCTCCAGATCAGCGTGCACCGTTCGTCGCCCCGCGTTCCGATCGAAGTCCCGAAGGGGATGCTATTTCACAACCAACTCTATCTTTTGGCCTCTAGCGGCGTGACCGGGAAGGTCACAGATTATGATGTAGGCACCAGGCTCGAGGTCTATTTCGACTATATTAGGGCCATCAGCCTTTACGAAGTCGGGGGTCGCCGCGATCTCGCCGGTGCTGTCGGTTATTGTGAAGTTATGTTTGAATTGTCCCTCGTTAGTGACTATGAAGCGTAGCGTGCCTGCCGAGGCTTCTTTCTGGCTGAGGTCTATGGCCCATTCTCTAAGTGTGCCCTTTATTTCAGTTACAGCCCCGACAGTCTGTCCACTTTGGCTTGCGGGAGTGGGTGTAGTCGTGGCGCTCGGCCCGGCAGCAGTAGGTGTCATCTCCATAGCCCCCGCAGTGCCTGTAGCAACTGCATTGGGGATAGTTTCCGTTCCCTCCATTGTCGAAGTCCCATCTATTGGTGGTTCTGCTAACTCTGTTCTTACGGCAATCGGAGCTTCCAGGGTCAATGTTACTGTTGCTGCCACCTGAACTTGTGTAGTGGCTGTTGGCTGAACCGTCGTGTCCGGCGCGCCACAGGCAGCCAGTGTAAACATCATTGCAACGCTAAGTGTAGTAATTGCCCCGCTCCGGCCAAGTTTGGTGCTAACGTATTGCTTCAAAGCTAGATTGATAAGTTTCATTGTTTGATCTTTTCCTCTCCTGTATCTATGTAGTGAATGTATCTTCCAGGCTGCCAAGATGGCACGTCCTATCTTCTACAAGTCTAATTGATAATGCTTAAAAGTGACCAGGCAGAAAGTTAAGACATGATTAAGAAACAATTGCATCACATTGGTAGCGTCATTCTCCGAACAGCCCTATGGAAGCTCGTACAATCCTTAATCGAATCTTAATTTTTCTCCTACTTTCTCTTAATTGGTATGCCCTAAACTCTGTATATGAGACAGATATCCACTGACAGAATGACATATAATAATCCGGATACGCGCCTGAGCACAGTTCGAGACGCGGAGCGAGGTAATGGCGTAATGAACGAAACAGAACAGATGGATGTCCTGGAGCGTCCCGTGCGGGTGCTTGTTGTGGACGATGAGCCGCTGATCGTTGAGATGTTGACGATGGGCATGGGATACGAGGGCTTCGAGGTCAGCGTGGCCCGCACCGGGTTTGAAGCGATAGACCAGGCGCGAAATGTCCGGCCTGATCTTGTGGTGCTGGATGTGATGCTTCCGGGCATGGATGGCGTGGAGGTATGCAGGAAGCTGCGCGCCCAGGGCAACGTCGGCATTCTTATGCTGACGGCCCGTGGTGAGGTAGAAGACCGCATCCAGGGCCTTGATAGTGGAGCGGACGACTATCTGGTAAAGCCATTTAGTTTCCGAGAGTTGATGGCGCGCGCGCGGGCTATCTTACGGAGAAAAGGCGTCAACCTGCAACAGGTGTTGCGCGTCGGGGACGTCGTTATGGATCGCCAGACACGTAGAGTTACACGCGGGGATAGTCCTGTCGAGCTTACGGTCCGCGAGTTCGATATACTGGAGCTTTTCCTCACGCACCCACGCCAGGTATTCTCGCGTGATGTTATACTTAATCGTGTCTGGGGCTATGAGTACCTGGGCGATACGAACGTCATAGACGTGCATATACGCCACCTGAGAGAGAAGTTGCACGACGAGGAGCGCCACCTGATACGAAGCATAAGAGGTATAGGCTACAGTCTGGAGCCGCCGGATGAAGCTCGCTAACAAGGTACGCAACTCGCTATGGAGCGTGCCTGTCGGGTTACAGTTGAGCCTCATTTACGCTCTGTTGGTATCCACAACTCTCGCGCTTCTGGGCTGGGCATTATATGTTCAGCTCGATAGTTTTCTAATTCAGAACACCGCCGAGCGATTAGATCAGACTACCCGTCCAATCCTGCTCAGACGATTACCGCCACAGCCCACCCTGGAGCAGGTAGCATCCGGTCTTGTGCACCAAGTGTATGAGGAGAGTAGGTCGGATGGTGCGGTGGCTGTCCTTGACTCAGATGGTGTAATTCTTAGCTCTGCACAGCCTCCCGGCAAAGGTGAAAAAATCCCTATACCCTCTTTGCCCGCAGGGTGGAAAGATAAAGTCCCGGAGGACGCGGCAGCACAATGGGTAATCAGCAAGCCAGGGAGCGAACGGCAACTGGTCGTGGTAACGCCCATGACCGTACAGGCATTCGGTGGTTACCCAAATACACTCTTGTATCTGGAGCAGGTTATCTCCTTAGGCGCTGCCAATGCCGTTCTCAACCAATTGCGCTTCTATATATTCCTGGGCATCATAGTCGGTACCGTCGTGGGAATGATCGCAGGGCTTGCCCTTACTCGCGTCGTGCTGCGTCCTCTTGATCGAATGGTGCGCACGGCGGAAGCCATATCCAGGGGCGACCTGGACCGCCGCCTACATCTGCCTGCCGGGCGCAACGAGGTAGCGAGATTGGGCAGCGCGTTCGACCACATGGTTGACCGGCTGGCGGCCACTCTGCAAGCCCAACGGCGTTTTATAGCGGACGCCTCGCATGAACTACGCACCCCCCTTACTTCCCTGGAAGGCTTGAGCGAGATGATCCTTATAGGCGCTGACCGGGGAGATGCCAGCGCCACGCAACGTATGGCACGCTCGATACACAGCGAACTACACCGTATGACACGCCTTGTGTCCGATCTGCTGGTACTTTCCCGCCTCGACAGCGCGGCGCCCATCTCCATTGCCGATGTGGACGCGGGTAAGTTGCTGGATGATGTGGCCGAGCAGATGTCGCCAATCGCAGAGGCTCGGCAGGTCCACCTGGAAGTAACACACGATGATGCCATTCCGTTGAAAGCCGACCCTGACCGTTTGAAGCAGGTCATTCTGAATCTGGTCGATAATGCCTTGCGCTATACCCCGCCGGATGGGCGTGTAACGCTCTCGGCTTTGTACGATCCGGCATCGGCGGTGGCGCGAATCGAGGTACAGGATAGCGGACCCGGCGTCCCACCGGAGGACATCCCCCATATCTTCGACCGCTTTTATCGGGGCGACCCGTCACGTGCACGCACTAGCGGCAACACGGGGCTTGGGCTGGCAATCGTCCGCGCTATCGTTCAGGCGCATGGCGGAACGATAGAGGTCTACTCTACTCCCGGCGCGGGGGCCTGCTTCACGGTCGTGCTGCCTGCAGAACAACAAGGTGATTCAACCTCGTCACCGATAGTCCCAACAGCCAAGCGTCACGTGGTAAGCACTCAGGTTTAGATGAGACAGACGGCGAGCACGGGCGACCTTTTCACCTCGAAAACCTCTGTGCCGAACGTGCTTGCGTTCTGATAGCTTCTTCTATGCGGTCTTTCGGCGGTGCATTCGTTTGGAGCGACCTTAACAGGTTGGCAGCAACTGCTGCTATTTCGTCAACGGCAGCATCGAAGATAGCTTCGTTGGCTTTCGACGGCTTGTTGAAGCCGCTGACCTTCCGCACGAATTGTAATGAGGCTGCCTGAATTTCCTCCTCTGTTGCACCCGGTTCAAAGTTGAAGAGTGGCTTGATGTTTCTACACATAATTGAAGTCCCCAATCATAATTAAGGCTGGTGAGCCTCTTCCATGAATATGCTCTTGTCACCAGGCTTCATATGTCACAGCAGGACCTTCTTAGTCAGGCTGCGCTGGTAGGTATGTAAGGATAACAACGCCCATATCGGTCGTCTTGGTGTCTACGAGCTTCAGAGTGGTCGTGTCGATCCCTTCTCTAAATAGCCGCTTTCCTTTCCCCACAACGACGGGATGAATCATGAACCGGTACTCATCAACGAGGTTGTGTTGCATCAGCGTATGCATGAGATCAGCGCTGCCATAGACCAAGATGTCCTGGCCGGTCTGCTGCTTCAGCCTGGATACTTCTTCTGGGATGTTCTCTTTAATCAGTATTGAATTGTTCCACTCTAGCTCTTTCAGAGTCGTTGAAACAACGTACTTGGGAAGGCTGTTCATCCGGTCAGCGAAACCCTCTTCATCCTTTATGGACGGCCAGGCAGCTGCAAATTCCTGATATGTTACTCGACCCAGAAGGAGAGCGTCGCTTGCAAATAGCTCATCGTGTTTGAACTTTCCCGCTTCTTCGTTCAAAAACGGGAAGTGCCATTCATGTGGCGCTTCCATGACGCCGTCCAGTGCCACATACTCAGTTACGATTACTTTTCTCATAAGACCTCCGTGAAATTAGCTGTCGCTTATTTGCAGTTGACTCTGGCCACGGATTTTTCTGTGTTCTTCTTAGCCCGAATTACCCAGTTCTGCGACAATCTTTGCGATCCGTCGCTCTCTGGTCTCTTGCGTTTTGGCATCTTCCACCTGCCGGACGAATTCCTTACGCCGTGAGAAGGCTACCTTATCAAACGCCTCGGTTGCGCCCGCCCTTTCAGAGAGCGCTGCCCTGAGGTCTTCCGGGATCTCGACGGTTCGAGGCTCGGTGTCGAGTTCGATCGTTACCTCTATCTGGTCCCCACCCGTAAGGCCCGCCGCTGCCCTATGTTCCTGGTTTACGCCTACCATGAAAACATCGCCGAAAACAGCAACGGTGTTACGATATGTGTAACCGTTTACGGTCACTTTGACCTTAGGCCGCTTCTGCGTACTGAGCGCAGCGATAACTTCGGACGGGATACGGATGCCGGTAGCATTTTTGTCATCGGCTTGCTGTAACGTGGTTGTGAATGTTTCTGCCATGAGCATAAACCTCCTATTACTGGTCGAATAGTTTGTTTTAGCACACATCTACCCTAATTTCTTCATGCTCAAATAATGATCTCGCTGCTCTTTACTGAGGT
This sequence comes from Chloroflexia bacterium, assembly GCA_039920445.1. Taxonomy (GTDB): domain Bacteria; phylum Chloroflexota; class Chloroflexia; order QHBQ01; family JADMIH01; genus JADMIH01. The sequence continues at coordinate 525 of JBDSDS010000245.1, read as the reverse complement.
GTTCAATTGCGTAGCGCAGAGCCACACGCGGCATCGTCGCGGCATGTTGATCCAGGATGCTTAGCAGTCGCTGGCGATCCTTTTTTCCGGCCTCACGTAGAACTCCCCCAACAGCCGTATGGATGAAGTGCTGATCGTCATTCAGCAGGATCTCCGAGATCTTGAATGCATCATCCAAGTCACCTGTTCTGATAAAGAGCAGTGTACTATAAACAGCAACGCGGCGCTCACACCAGTTTTGGGAGACTGCAAGTTTGTACAGTATATCGCGCGGTTTATCAAGCAAGTAACCGCCGACCACCTTGTGACAACTAATATCAACCAACTGCCAGGAGTCGATTCTGTCCATGTGCTTCATGTAGAGATCGAAGAGTTCTTTCTTGCGACTTTCGGGCGTTTTCTTCCGCTCGGCTTGTTTGCCCATGATACTAAGAACGCCTAACAAAACAACTAATCAAGGTAAGTCCAGCATATGAAGGCACAACCAAGTTGAAGAAAAGCCTCATGAATATCCAATCGTCGCTC
>JBDSDS010000244.1:0-5891 GCA_039920445.1 Chloroflexia bacterium | reverse complement strand
TGGCGCTGTGACTACAATGAGGAGAGGCCCCACAGCTCGCTTGGTCAGTTGACACCCACAGATTTCGCCAGACGCAGCATCTTTTTCGAAAGGATTTCTCTCACTGCTGTTGGTTGAGACACGGGGGCAGGTCATGACTATGAACTTTTGCCCCAAACCCTTCAAGGTATGCATTTCTTGGCCTTTGTTATGCTCATGGCTGCTCGCTTTGTTCAATTAGTCGTTCAAAGTTCATAACAGGCTCTAGGGCTTAAGGAGTCTGACAGTTGGGGTAGAAGGTGTTGGCTACTATCTTAGCCGACTGTCCTCTTGTTACGTCGTTGCCAGGTCGGAAGTATGGCTTGTTCTCGGTTCCCACACATGGCTCGAACGCCCCTCCACATGCATACCCTTGCATTACATTACGACTGGCAAGCCTCTGTATCTCCGCGTAGAAAGTATGTGTGGGGGGTACGTCCTGGAAAGTCTGTCCCACCGGTGGTTCTGTGTAAATAGCTGCGTTGGCTACTATCTTCGAGGTTTGTCCACGAGTGGCGTTAGCCTGTGGTCGGAAGTAAGGCATGTTGTTGATACATGGCTCACCCGGTCCTCCACAGTTATACCCTGTCATGTATCCACGGGTGGTAAGGCGCTCTATGAACTCATAAAAGGTATGGGTGGGGGGTACGTCTTGGAAGGTCTGCCCTGATACAGGCTCAGAGAAGCCAGCAGCGTTGGAAACCATCTTGGCTAGTTGACCTCTTGTAACCTGGTTATTAGGGCGGAATGTGCCATCGGAGTAGCCAGATACTATACCCTTGCATGCAAGGCAGCGGACGTTCTCATAGAAGGTGTTGGAGGCTGGTACGTCTTTGAACTCGATTGGGCATGATGTGGGCGTAGCGCTCGGCACGGACGTATCCGTAGCCGTAGATGTTAAGGTGGCAACCTCGGTGCTAGTAGCTGTAGCTGTGCTAGTGGCCGTTGGAGGTTCCGGAGTACTCGTGTTGGTTGCCGTAGGGCTGGCAGCCATTGTGCTGGTAGGTATAAGAGTGTTCGTGCTGGTAGCCGTGGGCAGCACAGTGATGGTGTTGGTAGTCGTCGGTATAGCCGTGCTCGTGCGGGTAACCGTGGATATAACAGTGATAGTGCCTGTAACCGTCGGGGTAGGCGTCCCCTGTCCTGGAATGGTCATCGTTCCCACGTAAAGGTCGAAGGCGCTGAGGGTGCCGTTGGGGTTGGTGCCGTCACAGTTGGCGTTATCGGCCCATACTGCGACGAACTTCCCACCATAAGCATCCTGACCTGTGTAGTCACCATAGTCGATGCCATTACCCGACGCCGCAGAGTTAGAGAATCCCCCTCTCAGGCGTGTGTTGGCCGCCCAGGTCAGCCCCCCGTCCACGCTATATGAAGCATAGTATTCAGCGTCATCATTAGGGATGGTGTTCGTTCCGCCTACCCCTGGCACGCCGTTGTCATTGCGCGCATCGTGCCAGCCTACCGCCACCACTCCGCTAGTCCGGTCAAGAGTGATGTAGGGATTGAACTGGCTGCGAATTAGACCCAAGAGGTCATCATTAACACGCGTCGGTGCGGTCCAGGTCGTGCCGTTGTTGGTCGACGTGCGTACGTATATCTCTGTGTCGTTGTTTTCATTGACCGTCTCTTCCGTATACACCAGGTAGACTCGATCGTTGAAAGGCCCACCGGTCGAGTCCCACACTAGACCTGATTCTGCATCAACTGAGCGGCGCGCCTGCGCAGGGATGTAGTCGAAGCCGCCGACGTTGGTGGTTGAGGCGAGGATTCGCGGCCCGAAGAGGCCAGATCCCAACCCATCCACATCCACATTGACGTATATATTCGCCGGACCCTGCCCATTGTATGGAGTCAAATAGGTCACCATAACCTTGCCGCCGTTCGGTCCCGGGCCAACAGCAATACCACCAAAGCTGCCGTTGCCACTCGGAATCGTCTGCGCCGTGTTGAAAGGACCCCACGTTCCGAGGCCGGTGACGGGCGCGCCACGCGCCATCATGTTCCCACTCACGTTCCAATCCACCCACACACTGCCGTTACCAACAGCGATTGACGGCTGATCCACGCTACCTACGCCTGCGTTTACGGGCGCGGAGAATGTCGCGCCGCCATCTATACTGAGAATCACATTAACCTGGCTGGCGCCGTTGTTCAGGTATACCAGGAAAAGGTTGCCGAACATGTCAAAGGCAGCCTGCCCATCACAGCACGCCACCCCGGTCGCCACCGTACCACGGGTCCAGGTCACACCACCATCCGTTGAGTACCCACGGAAGATGCTGCTACCGCCCGGTGAGAGATTTGAGAACGCCACGATGTTGTTAGGGTTGGTTGGGTTGATAACTACAAAGCTTTCGGACTCGTTGCCTGTCCTCTGGCTGACGTTGACTACGGGTGCCAAACACACCTGTGATCTGTAGTCTGGATCAGGCGGCGCCTGCTCGACCTCACCTGGAGAGGGAGGAAGCTTGCGGACACTGTCGATTACTACCGTGCTTTCAGCCCGCAGTGCTCTCACGGCAGAAGGCGTGGAGCGTTGAGGATTGAGATCTGCCCCTAACGCGCTACTCGCTGCTACAAGCACGATCAGCAAAGTTATGACGGCGACGGCTAAACCATAATAAGCATAAACACGCGACATGGAACGTTTCCTTCCTTAATAAGAACAATCAGTGAAAATAGCATGACCAGTATACCCTATCCTATCTACGAGTTCTTGCCCGACGCGCCATAGTTGATCCTCGGGTCGGCCATCGCATAAAGTATATCGGCCACTATATTAGCGAACGCGACGATAATAACCATGATCAGCAGAAGAACCAACGCCAACGGGTAATCCATAGGGAAATAACCCGCACGTGGGCATGGCGGTGGGTCCTGGGCGAACGAAGAGCCTGCCAGGCAGCCCCCCAGGGAGCGGAAAAGCACTCTCCCCATCCCTTCGTAGGCAAAGACTGTTTCTATCGCGACAGCTCCTGACACCAGAGCAGGAACCGACAACGCCACCTGGGTTATCACCGGAATGAGCGCGTTTCGCATTCCATGCCGAAAGACCACCCGCCGCACGCCCAGCCCCTTTGCCCAGGCGGTGCGGATGTAATCCTGGCCCAGCACATCGAGCAGGGCGAAGCGCGTATAGCGGGAGATCCAGGCGATCTGGGGAATTGCCAGGGTAGCGGCAGGGAGAAACACGTGCGCCGCCCGGCTCCAGACCTCGTTCGTACCAAGTCCACCGGCGGGCAACCACGGGAGCCAGGTCCATCCGTTTTGATCACGGAGCGCCTTTGGAAGCACCGCCATAAAGATAATCAAGAGGAGGCCCAGCATGAATGGGGGACTGGACAGACCACTGAGCGATAAAAAGGTGAAGACGTTATCTACACTACTTCTCTGACGCATTGCCCCTATCATGCCCATCGGTATACCTACCAGGAGGGTAGCCCCCAGAGCAGTAGCCAGCAGAATGAAGGTGTTCACCCACCTTGCGGCGAATATTTGCGAGATAGGCGTGCTTGTTGCAAAGGCAACCGACTCACCAAAGTCTCCGGTGAGGAAGCCGGAGCCACGCAGACGCAATCCTGCGATATTTATATCTATACCTTTAGTCAGTACGACAGGATTGCCCTGGAGGTCGTATGTAGATACGCTTGTGCTATCGGGATCAAAAAGCCACACAAAGAAATTGAGAGGCCAGGGGTGGTCCAGTTTGTAGCGTTCCTCGAACTCTTCCAAATGTGTATCACGCGCGGGGCCTGCGTTGTTGGGTATAGCGCCCTGCGAAGCCAGGCTCATCCCTTGCTTAATCCTGGAATAGTTGTAGCCCGGCCCATCCGGCATGTACATTATCAGCGCTGTATAGATGAGTATACCCGCCAGCAACGTAAAGATTATGCTTTGCAAAATACGCCTTGTCAGGTAGGTTGCCATTAACGAAGCCCCCTTGTCCCTTCGGGAATTACGAATTACGAGCTATGATGGTTCAATTCGTAATTCGTAATTCGTAATTCGTAATTCATGACTCGTCATCGATGCAGGCGGGGATCGAGTACGTCCCGTAAGCCGTCCCCGATGAAATTGATCGATAGGACTGTTATCAGCAAGAGGATGCTGGGGAAAATCACCAGATAACCTCGAATCTGCTCGAATGGATTGAGGTTGGTCAGGAACCATGCCTGGTCCTGGTTGACCGCCAGCATATTCCCCCACGAGACTACGGTCGGGTTTTGCGTGTCCGGGATACCGAGGCCGAAATAGGATAGCACTGCCTCCAGGATTATAAAGTCGCCCACCGCGAACATCCCGGCCACCAGAAGCGGAGCCGCCGTATTTGGCAGCAAGTGCCGGAACATGATGCGTGAGTTGCTCGCACCCAGGGCCTGAGCGGCCTCCACAAAAGGTTGGCTGCGAAGAGAAAGAACCATGCCCCGCACCAGGCGACTGATCCCCATCCAGCCGAATATAACAAACACGAGAATTATAGTACCCATGATCTCCCACAAGGCGTAGGAATCATACGAACGGCCCTCGTCCCGTGGATTAGCGCGGAGAAGTCTGATCGCTATAAGATAGGCCGGAAGCAGTGGTAGGGCAAGGAGGAAGTCGGCCATCCGCATCAACAACGAATCTACCCAGCCGCCCAGGTAGCCCGCGAGTGCGCCTATAGTAAACCCCACAACAAGAATAATTACGGCGGGGATAAAGGCTATCGCCAGCGATAGGCGGCCCGCCTGGAACAGCAGCGAAAAGTTGTCCCGCCCTATCTTGTCCGAGCCGAGAATGAAGACGTGGCCGTTGGAGGGGTCCACTGTGCCTATAGGAACACCCCACAGTGTGCCGTCCGGGTTCACTCGGTTGTATGGGTTGGGCCAAATGATCGGTACAAAGATAACGGCCAGAACCATAAGCGACAAAACGATGAGGCCAAACATGCCGACGCGATGCCTGCGAAACCCCTGCCAGATGGCCCGCCATTGGCCCGTATCAGGGTTGGCTGCTATGTTGTCTTGACTCCGGACCGTCTCACTACTAATCATGCTTTGCGCTTCCCTTGTAGGACGTGCTAGAAGATTGTTGGGTAAGCCTCGGTATTTACGATATCGGAAGTGCTCGTCGCGTAAAGCGCCGGATGTTTACATCAGCTTCACAAAGTGCGTCCATGTACTATACCCCGGACACTGCAAACGCGCCTCTGCATGATAGCACACCCCACTTATAGACGTACCCCGCTAACTGCAATAAGGTTCAATTCCTGGCGGTTCAGTCCAACCATAAATCAAGCATCGAATAGGAGTGCCGGCTGTTTTATTCAGCGCTTTTGTTCGTCCCATCACCCATCAAATGCCTCTTGAAATCCAAGTGAGCCTGAGGAACGTTAACTGAGTCGTGCGAACACCATAGTAAGAATAGATGAGTATGCGTGGAGGGCCTTGCTCCGCACAGATCAGGACTGTCAGAGTGGTGAATTTTCAATCGCATATCAACAAATGAGGAGCATACAATGTCCAAGCAAATCAAAATAGCAGGGCTGGCGCTCGCGCTGGCAATCGGCCTCGCGCCGTTCGGCGCTGCTCAGGCGCAAACGCCGCCCGCGGCCACAGCAACTTCAGTCGCAGCGTCGAACGTCACGCTCTACGGTTTGAGCGTGACTAACAAGCTGGTTCGATTCAACAGCAGCACACCAGGCACAATCCAGAATAGCGTGCAAATCGGGGGCCTACAGTCGGGCGAGAACCTCGTCGGCATAGACTTCCGTCCGGCGACCGGCCAACTCTGGGGCATCGGCAGCGCCAGCCGCCTGTATACAATTGATCTCAACAGCGGAGCCGCTACCAACGTCGGGGGAGTTTTTACATCCACTCTGGTAGGAGCCA
>JBDSDS010000243.1:0-4688 GCA_039920445.1 Chloroflexia bacterium | reverse complement strand
GCTACGGGCGTGCCTGTGGAACGCCTGGAGGAGATAGCCGACCGCGGGAAGAAGGCGCTTTATGAGGTGAGGAGCAAGCGTATCTGGCCGGGACGAGATGAGAAGATACTTGTCGGTTGGAACGGTTTGATGCTACGTGCTTTTGCCGAGGCTGCGAGCATCCTTGACCGGGTGGATTACAGGGAGGTAGCCGTTCGCAATGCGGAGTTCATCTTATCGACTTTGATGCAGCCGGAGCAGGAAGGGGCGCGCGAGCCGAGGCTGTTCCGCACGTACAAGGACGGCAAAGCGCATATCGAGGCTTTCGCGGAGGACTATGCGTTTTATAGCGACGGCCTGATCTCGCTTTATGAGAGCACGTTCGACCCGAAGTGGTTGGAGAGCGCCCGCAGATTGATGACGACCCTGGTTGAGCACTTCTGGGACGAGAAGGGGGGCTTTTTCTCGACGGCAGACTTCCATGAGAGTTTGGTGTCGCGACCCAAAGACCTTTATGACAATGCCACTCCCTCGGCCAATTCTGTGGCTGCTGAGGCGCTTTTGAGGCTTTACCTGCTTACGGGTGATGCGGAGTATGAGAAGTATGCGGTGGAGGCGATGAGGCCGTTGCTCGATGCGATGGGCAAGGCTCCCGCCGCATTTGGACGAGTGCTGTGTGCGCTCGATTTCTACCTGAGCGCGGCTTCCGAGGTGGCGCTTGTTGGAGAGTTGGGGTCGGAGGGGATGAAAGAGATGCTACGTGCCGTGTGGGGGGTGTACGTGCCTAACAAGGTGGTGGCGGCGCGGGAGGCGGGCGATGATGAGGCCGCGCGACTTGTGCCACTGCTCGCGGATAGGCCGCAGGTAGATGATAAGGCGACGGCGTATATCTGCCGCAACTATGTGTGCGAAGCCCCGACTACCGATCCGGCTGAGGTGAGGCGGCTGCTTGTGGGGAGAGGTTCTGCTGTGAATTGTTAGGAATTGTTTCGGACTGAGAATATCCGGGTGCGCTCGCGAATTGGGACATCTTATTTCCGCTTTGTTGCTCCTGGTCGACGGCGCGGTGAGAAACGCTGCCACGGACAGCGTCGCCGAGGGGTTTCGTGATGCTCCAGTGCCGCGTTTTTCCGCTCGATTTCTGCCTCGAGGTGTCGGATATACTCTAGCCGCTGATCCAATTCGGAATGCATCTGGCGTAGCTCTTCTTTGAGATGCATCTGGCGCAACTCTTCGCGGCGCTCCTCATCGGAATCAGACACGCTGACTGCCGTATCTGGTGGCGACAACAGGGAGGCAACAGTGCCACTATACAAAAGCGATTCGTTCCCGCTTGGGAAAACGGCTTTCACCATTATGATCTGGGTGGGATCGTCGTTTGGGGTATGGAAGGAACACTCCCAGCCGGCATATAGAAACCGGTCGTCTTTGAAGTGCTCGCGCAGGTCCGGCCGGTTGATAGATGGCAAGGATTTTTGCCGGAGTTGTTCGTTCACGAAGACTTGCACTTCGACTGGCGAGTCGGTTTCGGATATGTCTGCGGCCCATCCTGCTACGTACAATCGTCCCGGCTCCGTCCAGCCGCACAAGTCCACCTTGCCCGTAGGCAACAAGGACTCAATACTGCCGAGGTATAACAGCGATTCGACTCCGTTGCCGGATATGGCTTTGACCGTTATGATCTGGGTGGGATCGTCATCTGGGAGATGGAAGGAACACTCCCAGCCGGCGTATAGAAACCGGTCGTCTTTGAAGTGTTCGCGCAGGTCCGACCGGTTGATTGACGGCGCAGTTTTATTCTGGAGTTGCTCATCAATAAAGACTTGCACTTCGAGTGGCATGCCGGTTTCGGACATGTCTGCGGCCCATCCACGCAGGCGCAACTCACCTGGCGCGGTCCACAGGCAATATTCAACTGTGCCGTGGGGTAAATAGGCGAAACTCAGACCGGAGAAGTCAGGAGCCGGCTCGTTGACGACTAGATAGATATCTTGATGATATTGCAAGCCATATTGGATCCGCCGGTATGTGGGGTGTCCGGTCGCCGCGACGATGGCATCGCGCACAAAGGCTTCGGTCACGATGGCCGTGCCATAGTCTTTTGTATCCACAGAGGCAATTTCGCTTGCTTCGCCGAACCAGATGCCGGTGTCCGGCATGGTGTGACCCGCTGGCAAAGAGCTCTCGCCATGCACGCTGAAAGCGAGCAGCCCTCCCGGCTTCAGCAAGCTACAGAGCTTCCTCAGCCACGAAGTAAAGGTTGCCTGCGGGAGATGGCTGAACAGTGAAGCCACAAAAATAGTGTCGAAGGTTTGCTCGCATTCCAGGTCGGCAGGATCGACTGTGGAGACGAACCCATGTACGCCGAACTCGGCTTGTTGAAAATCCACGGCATCGGCCTGGATATCCGAGACCCAGATACGGTCGGCAGGCAGCTTATGGACGAGGAACCGGGTGAATCGACCGTAACCGCTCGCAAAATCGAGAAAAGCCGGTAGGTTCTCAAATGAGCCGAACTTCCATACGACAAGCTGTTCTAAGATCTTCAACAACTGCGCGCCGGAGGTGAAATACTCCGAGCGGGCAACGGCTTCGCTGCTGCGTGCGGCGGCAACAAAACCGAGCATCTGGTCATTCTTATGAATGTTGGTGTTGAGCGCTGCGAACAGTCCCAGCGTATTTTGTAGTAAGGCACGAACCGCTTGATCGGTTAGCTCAGTATCGACAGTTGACCCCATACTCTGACCCTCTTTATTCTCCGTTTGGGAGAAATGTCTGACTTAATTACGCGGTATATGTGTGAAACGTGAAACGTAATTATACCGACTACCGATCACCATATTGGTGAGCTTCGCATTCGCGTTGCAGTATACCAGAACTACTGTCGCGTAGGCCCGATGGGTCATGCTTGGAATCGCCTACGGAGTGGGAAGGCGCACTGCCCTCTCCAATTCAGGTTGCCCTACCCCGGCAGGCTCTCAACTATTCCACTGTTTCGAGCTACACGCACACAACCTAACCTGTTGTCTTAACTGTAACCGTAACAGGTTAGGTTACAGCCACTTATTATGAGGGTGTCCCACTGGCTGTTAAACCTAACCTGTTGCGGTTATTGCTTAAGCGACAGGTTAGGTTGCTACCTCCGCCTCCAGCGCTGGCAGCCTGTCAACGATCCCCACTGTTTCGACTGAGACCCGCACTACCTGCCCTATCAGGTGGATGATGGCCTGGGGGTCTGCCGGGTCGTTGGGGTCGCTTTTGATACCGGTGCGGGCCCAGTCAAGGGCGGACACACGCCCCCGAATCGCTCATGCCCCTGCATCTGCCATATTCGCCACTCCTGTGCAGCCGGTGCAAGCCTATCTAGGAGGCAGTCAGCCGTGCCAGGTCTTCACCATCGAGTCGGTAGAGGTGCCAGTCGTGCAGGTGTTTCGCGCCGAGGCGTTTGTAGAAGTCGAGGGCGTGGGTGTTCCAGTCCAGCACTGTCCATTCGTAACGTCCGCAGCCGCGCTTGATGGCTTCCTGAGCGCAGTGCTTGAATAGCGCGTAGCCGACCTTTTTGCCTCGGAACTCTTCCAGAACGAAAAGGTCTTCCAGGTAGAGCGTCGGCAGGGCGCGGAAGGTCGAGTATGTCTCGAAGACGAACGCATAGCCGACGACCCGATCCCCTACTTCGGCGAGGAAAATCTCGAAACGCGGCCTGGGGCCAAAGGCATCTTCAATGAGCCTCTTTTGCGCGGCTTCATCCGGTGGCGGGAGTTTCTCGAACGTCGCCAACTCAACCACCAGGCCCAATATGGTTTGTGCGTCTTCGGGTGTGGCTTTCCTTACCTTGATTGCTGCTTGCTCAGGTTCATTTTGGCGCATTTAATTGCCTCCTAGCCACCGAGGGCATCTGCCTTTTCGGTGTGCTTCGTTGAATCCGTATTGTCTATTTCAGCGTACACTTCTCCATCCTGTGTATCATTCTCGCTTTTCAAGAGGCCAAGCCTGCGCGCCAGAGGCTCCATCGTGAGTCCCTGCACCAATAGCGAGAAGAGGATCACCCCGAAGGTCATAATCTGCAAAAGGTCCCGGTTAGGGAAGGGTTCGCCGGAGTCTAATGTGAGAGGCAGGCTGAGGGCCATAGCGAGGGCAACCGCGCCGCGTAATCCTCCCCAAACCAGGATACCCTGCCACCTGTACGGGAGAGGGCGGTGGATATACTTGAGGAGCCAACTTGTGGTCGTGACTACTACGGCGCGCACGAGCAGAACCGAGGCGATAGCCAGCAGTGTCGGCACCCAGTATTGGCCCAGCTTTTCGATGTTTAGCTCAAGCCCAATAAGTAAGAATATGAGTGAGTTTGCTATGAAGCCTATGAACTCCCAAATAGATGTGACCGCCAGTCTGGTGGTTGGAGACATGGCCGTGGCGTGGCCGAAGTTGCCCAACACGAGGGCGGCGACCACCACGGTTATCACGCTCGATACGCCTAGTCGCTCGGCGAGCAGATAGCTCCCATACGCTACGACTATGGTCATCACAGTCTCGATCAGATAATCATTCACACGCGACAGGAGGAGTGAGACTGCATAACCGACCGCTACGCCCAGCGCCAGCCCGCCCATTACCACGATTACGAATTGCTGCCCCGCGAAGGCTAGACCTCCGACGCTATTGGCAACGACGATGGCGAGGATAATACGGAACATGACAAGAGATGTGCC